>JAYSCA010000608.1:0-2192 GCA_041915165.1 Ideonella sp. | reverse complement strand
AGCGTGGCGGCAGCGTTGAATACAACAACGAGGAGGCCGGCGCCGAGTGGCTGCAGCGCCTCACCCACGCGTTCCCGAAGTTCGTCTGGATCAACCCCGAACCGACGGCGGTGTGGGAATACCGGCAAAGCATTGCCATCGTCCAGCGGCTGATGCAGCAGCGCATGTTCCCGCTGACCCTGGCCGGGTTGGAAGGCGCGATGCGCCTGCTCAGCAAGTGAGCCGAGCCCCTTTGTCGCGGGTTCGCGTCACGCGGTTTCTGCCGGTCCTGCTGCTGGGCTGCGGGCGCCTGTGCGCCGCCGCCGACGACACCCCGCCGACACCACCGACGGCAGTGGCGCCGGCGGCGTCCGCCGCCGAGCCGGTCACCTCACCGCCGCCCCCCGCGCCCGCGGCCCAGTTGCCCCGCCTGACGGTCGACGCGCCCGGCAGCTTGAAGGCCCTACTGGAGGGCGGCCTGGACCTGGCCCGCGCGATCCAGCTGCCCGATGCCGGCGAGCTGAGCGATGCCGAGTGGTCCCGGCTGATCGCCGCGGCGCCCGCCCAGGCCCAAGAACTGGCCCGCACCGCGGGCTACTTCAACGCCCAGGCCCGCATCAGCCAGATGGAAGGTGGCGGCCCCCAGCCCCTGCACGTCACGCTGACGCTGGAGCCCGGGCCGGCGGTGCACATCGGCCGGGTGACGCTGCAAATCCAGGGCGAGCTCTACGACCTGGCGGAGAACGGCGATGCCTCCGCGCTGGCCCTGCGCCAGCAGGTCGAACAGCAGTGGGCCCTGCCCGCCGGGGCGCGCTTCACCCAGGACGCCTGGGACAGCGCCAAGACCGCGGTGATCGGCAGCCTGCGCTCGGCCGGTTACGCGGCGGCCAGCTGGGCCGGTACCGCGGCGGAGGTCGACCCCGACACGCAGAAGGTGCGGCTCTTCGTGGTGGCCGACAGCGGACCGCTCTACCGGGCCGGCACGATCGAGGTGACGGGCCTGGTGCGCCACGACGCCCAGCGCATCCGCGATCTGAGCGGCATCACCCCCGGCACAGCCCTCACCGAGGCCAAGCTGCAGGACTACCAGGAACGCCTGAGCAAGACCGGGCTGTTCGACCAGGTCAGCGTCAGCATGGACCCCGACGCGGACAAGGCGGGCCAGGCCCGGGTGCTGGTGCAGGTGCGCGAAACCCCGCTGCAGACGGCCACCACCGCGCTGGGCATCAGCACCGCCAGCGGCCCGCGGGCCAGCCTGGAGCATGTGCACCGGCAGGTGTTCGGCTTTCCCGTCACCGCCACCAACAAGTTCGTCTGGGGCAAAAACGAACAGTCCTGGAACGGCGAAATCTCCAGCTACCTCAACCAGCACCTGCAGCGCGATCTGGTCGGCGGCCAGGTGGACCGCCAGCTGACCGACGAGGACATGGTGCTGGCCCAGCGCCTGCGCATCGGCCGCTCGACCGAGCACCCGGTGGTCGAGCGTCTGGATTACGTCGAGCTCGACGGCTCGCGCGAATGCACCCGCGAAGGGGCCCACTTCATCAACTGCGAGACGCTGAAAGCCGCCTCGGTGGCCACCGACCGCACCTGGCGCAAGGTGGACAGTGTGCTGCTGCCCACCCGTGGCTACACGCTGACCGCGCAGTTCGGCAGCGGCCTGGCCGAGGGCAGCGACACCAAGCGCGGCGCCTTCGCGCGGGCCTACGGCCGCCTGACCGCCTACTGGCCGGTGGGCGGCTGGTACACCCAGGGCCGCCTGGAGCTGGGCAAGGTCATCATGCAGCCCGATGTGCAGGTGCCCGACAGCCTGCGCTTTCGTGCTGGCGGGGACAACTCGGTGCGCGGCTATGCCTGGCGCACGCTGGCCCCCAGCACGGCCGATGGCGGCCTCACCGGCGGCCGCATGCTTTTCACCACCAGCGTCGAGGTGGCCCACCCCCTGTCGGCGGCCATGCCCTCGGTCTGGGGCGCGCTGTTCGTCGACGCCGGCCGGGCGGCCGACAAGATCAGCGAGCTGAGCCCGGCGCTGGGCTACGGCCTGGGCGTGCGCTGGCGCAGCCCGGTCGGCCCGCTGGCGGTGGACTGGGCCTGGGGCCAGGAAGTGCACCGGGGTCGGCTGCACCTGAACATCGGCGTCGCCTTCTGAGAGCGTCCCCATGAGCGAACTGCCCCCCAACGAGGCGATGCCCACCGAGACGCCCGCCCCCGTG
>JAYSCA010000607.1:0-2194 GCA_041915165.1 Ideonella sp. | reverse complement strand
ACCGCTCGATGATGAGCGTGCAGTCCTCCCTGGTCATGGTGCCGATCTTCGAGTTCGGCAACGAGCAGACCAAGCAGAAGTACCTGCCCAAGCTGGCCACCGGCGAGTGGATCGGCTGCTTCGGCCTGACCGAGCCCAACCATGGCTCCGACCCGGCCAGCATGATCACCCGCGCCAGGAAGGTGCCAGGCGGCTACAGCCTGTCGGGCAGCAAGATGTGGATCACCAACAGCCCGATCGCCGACGTGTTCGTGGTCTGGGCCAAGGACGACGAAGGCGCCATCCGTGGCTTCGTGCTGGAAAAGGGCTGGAAGGGCCTGTCGGCCCCGGCCATCCACGGCAAGGTGGGTCTGCGCGCGTCCATCACCGGCGAGATCGTGATGGACGAGGTCTTCTGTCCCGACGAGAACGCCTTCCCCGAGGTGCGCGGCCTGAAGGGCCCGTTCACCTGCCTGAACAGCGCCCGTTACGGCATCGCCTGGGGCGCGCTGGGCGCGGCCGAGTTCTGCTGGCACACCGCGCGCCAGTACACGCTGGACCGCCAGCAGTTCGGCAAGCCGCTGGCCGCCAACCAACTGGTGCAGAAGAAGCTGGCCGACATGATGACCGAGATCACCCTGGGCCTGCAGGGCTGCCTGCGCCTGGGCCGCATGAAGGACGAAGGCACCGCCGCGGTGGAGATCACCTCCATCATGAAGCGCAACAGCTGCGGCAAGTCACTGGACATCGCCCGCACCGCGCGCGACATGCTGGGGGGCAACGGCATCTCCGACGAGTTCGGCATCGCCCGCCACCTGGTCAACCTGGAGGTGGTGAACACCTACGAAGGCACGCACGACATCCATGCGCTGATCCTGGGCCGAGCGCAGACGGGTATTGCGGCGTTCTGAACGTCAATGCACCCGCTCAAGGCTGGCGCGGATCAGGGGGCGGGGCGCATTGCTCCGCTCATGTCCCCCGGCCTTCGGCCTCCTCCTTGACTTCGCTTCGCAACACGCCCCGCCCCCTGATCAATCACCGTCGTGGCTGTTTCACCGGTGCAGTCCACCCTGGTTTGAATGCCAGGGCCTGGGGTGGCTCATGGAGCGAAGTCAAGGAGGAGGCGGCCGCAGGCCGCCGGGGGACATGAGCGGAGTGAGCCACCCCGGGCCCGCAGCCGGCACCACACCGCTGCCACGCCACTGAACACCACACAAAGATGAACACCACCGCCCTGCAAGGCCTCAAGGTCCTCGATCTCTCCCGCGTCCTCGCCGGGCCCTGGGCCAGCCAGTTGCTGGGCGACCTGGGCGCCGATGTGGTGAAGGTGGAACGCCCCGGCGCCGGTGACGACACCCGCAGCTGGGGCCCGCCCTGGGTGCCCACCGCCGAAGGCGAGCCCAGCCGACAGGCCGCCTACTTCCAGTGCGCCAACCGCAACAAGCGCTCCATCGCCATCGACATGGCCACGCCCGAAGGCCAGGCCCTGATCCGCGAACTGGCAGCCCAGGCCGACGTGGTGCTGGAGAACTTCAAGGTCGGCGGCCTCAAGGCCTACGGCCTGGACTGGGAGAGCCTCAAGGCCCTCAACCCGCGCCTGGTGTACTGCTCCATCACCGGCTTCGGCCAGGAAGGCCCCTACGCCCACCGCGCCGGCTACGACTTCCTGATCCAGGGCATGGGCGGGCTGATGAGCCTGACCGGCCGCGCCGACCATGAGGAAGGCGCCGGCCCGCAGAAGGTCGGCGTGGCCCTGGTGGACATCATGACCGGCCTGTACGCCACCATCGGCGTGCTGGCCGCGCTGCGCCACCGCGACGCCACCGGCGAAGGCCAGCACATCGACCTGGCCCTGCTGGACGTGCAGGTGGCCGCGCTGGCCAACCAGGCCGCCAACTACCTGACCAGCGGCGTGGCGCCCAAGCGCATGGGCAATGCCCACCCCAACATCGTCCCCTACCAGGACTTCCCCACCGCGGACGGTGACATGATCCTGGCCGTGGGCAACGACGGCCAGTTCGGCAAATTCTGCGCCGTGGCCGGTCACCCGGACTGGGCTACGGACGAACGCTTTGCGACCAACCCGGCCCGGGTGGCGAACCGGGCCGTGCTGATCCCGCTGCTGCGCCAGGCCACCGTGATGCGCACCACCGCCGAATGGATTGCGGCGCTGGAAGCCGCTGGCGTGCCCTGCGGCCCGATCAACCGGCTGAAC
>JAYSCA010000606.1:0-2195 GCA_041915165.1 Ideonella sp. | reverse complement strand
GCTGGGACAGCGGCTCCCGGCCGATCCCGGCCGAGTTGGTGCTGGCCGACGCGGACACATCACCGCAGCTGCCGCTGGGCTGGCCGTCCGCGCGATAATTGCGGATTCGTCGGGCCGGCCACAGGCCGCGCACCGGCTCTTCCCTGTCTTTCATTTCCCGCTGCCTGCGGTCTGCTGTGCGGCGGGCCGGTCCGTCGTGACCGGCGGTTCCTCTTCTTTCAGGACAAGCAATGGCGCAATACGTCTTCACCATGAACCACGTCGGCAAGATCGTGCCGCCGAAGCGGCAGATCCTGAAGGACATTTCGCTGTCCTTCTTCCCCGGCGCGAAGATCGGGGTGCTGGGTCTGAACGGCGCCGGCAAGTCGACGCTGCTGAAGATCATGGCCGGCATCGACAAAGACATCGAGGGCGAAGCCGTCCCGATGCCCGGGCTGAAGATCGGGTATCTGCCGCAGGAGCCCAAGCTCGACCCCGAGCAGACCGTGCGCCAGGCGGTGGAAGAAGGCATTGGCGGGGCGCTGGCCGCCCAGAAGCGCCTGGAAGAGGTGTATGCCGCCTACGCCGAGCCGGACGCCGATTTCGACGCCCTGGCCACCGAGCAGGCCGAACTGGAAGCCATCATTGCCGCCTCCGGTGGCGAGAACACCGACCACCTGCTGGACATCGCCGCTGACGCGCTGCGCCTGCCGCCCTGGGACGCCAAGATCGGCCCCTTGTCCGGCGGTGAGAAGCGCCGCGTGGCCCTGTGCCGCCTGCTGCTGTCCAAGCCCGACATGCTGCTGCTGGACGAGCCGACCAACCACTTGGACGCCGAATCGGTGGAGTGGCTGGAGCAGTTCCTCAAGCGCTTCTCCGGCACCGTGGTGGCCATCACCCACGATCGCTACTTCCTGGACAACGCCGCCGAGTGGATCCTGGAACTCGACCGGGGCCATGGCATTCCGTACAAGGGCAACTATTCCGACTGGCTGGAAGGCAAGGAAAAGCGGCTGGAGCAGGAGCAGAAGACCGAGGACGCCCGCGCCAAGGCCATGAAGCAGGAACTGGAGTGGGTGCGCAAGAACGCCAAGGGCCGTCAGGCCAAGAGCAAGGCGCGTCTGGCCCGCTTCGAGGAACTGAGCGACGTCGAATACCAGAAGCGCAACGAGACCAACGAGATCTTCATCCCGGTGGCCGAGCGGCTGGGCAACGAGGTGATCGAGTTCGTCAACGTCAGCAAGAGCTTCGGCGACCGCATGTTGATCGACAACCTGTCGTTCAAGGTGCCGGCGGGGGCCATCGTCGGCATCATCGGTCCGAACGGCGCCGGCAAGTCCACGCTGTTCCGCCTGATCCAGGGCGTCGAGACGCCCGATGCGGGCGAGGTGAAGATCGGCAAGACCGCGCAACTGGCTTTCGTCGACCAGAGCCGTGACGGCCTGGCCGCCGACAAGACCGTCTGGGAGGACGTCTCGGGTGGCCTGGACAACATCGTGGTCGGCAAGTTCGTGATGCCCAGCCGCGCTTACCTCGGCCGGTTCAACTTCAAGGGCAACGACCAGCAGAAGCTGGTGGGCCAGCTCTCCGGCGGTGAACGTGGTCGTCTGCACCTGGCCAAGACCCTGGCCCAGGGCGGCAACGTGCTGATGCTCGACGAACCGTCGAACGATCTGGACGTCGAAACCCTGCGTGCGCTGGAGGATGCGCTGCTGGAATTCGCCGGCTCGGCCATGGTGATCAGCCACGACCGCTGGTTCCTCGACCGCATCTGCACCCACATCCTGGCCTGCGAAGGCGATTCGCAGTGGTTCTTCTTCGACGGCAACTTCTCCGAGTACGAGGCCGACAAGAAGAAGCGCCTGGGCGAAGAAGGGGCCCAGCCGCACCGGCTGCGCTTCAAGGCCCTCAAGTAAGCCGCTGCGCTTTGCACTGACGGCACCGAGGAAACGCCCCCCATGTTTGAGGGGCGTTTTTTTGTGTGGAATGTCACCGGCGGTGAACCTCCTCAGTTCGTCTATCGGCAGGCGCAGGGCTTTGGTGGAGACTCGTGCGACAGGCTGCCCGGTCCGGTTCGGACCCGCAGCCTGTTTTCATCACAACACCATGAGGAACCGTCCAATGTCCCGTTTTGTCCGCCTTGCCGCTGCGTTGGCCGTGGCATCCATCGCCACCGGCTGCGCGTCCACCGCCCACTTCGAATCCGACCCGCCGGG
>JAYSCA010000605.1:0-2202 GCA_041915165.1 Ideonella sp. | reverse complement strand
CCGGCATGCGGATGTCCAGGAACACCACGTCCGGCCGGTGCTGCTGCACCAGCTCGACCGCCTCGGCACCATGGCGCGCCTCGGCCACGATCTCCAGCTCGGGCCAGGCCTCGGCCAGGCGGGCGCGCAACTGCTCGCGCATCAGGCGTTCATCGTCGGCCAGCACGGCGCGCACGCGGTTCGGGGTGGTGTCGGGAGAAGCACTCATCGGAAGGATCGCTGCGAAGAGGACGGAAACCGTGCGCCAGGGTCAGGCGGGGGTCCCCCCCGCCCCGGCCACGGTACGGTAGGGCACGGTGATGGTCACCACGGTACCGCAAGGCTGGTTGGCCGTCACGGTCAGGCTGGCCTGGGGGCCATGCAGCAGCTGCAGGCGCTCGCGGATGTTGGCCAGGCCCACCCCGGTGCCGGAGGTGGCCGCCGCGCCAAAGCCCACGCCAGTGTCGGCCACCGAGACCTGCAACTTGCCATGCACGATCTCGGCCTTCACCCTCAGCTGGCCCCCTTCGGGCTTGGGCTCCAGGCCGTGGCGGATCGCGTTCTCGACCAGGGTCTGGATCATCATGGCCGGGAACTCGGCCGACAACAGCCCGTCGGGCACGTCGATCTGGGCGTCCAGCCGCTCCTCCATGCGCACCTTGAGGATCTCGATGTAGGGCCGCACCACCGCCAGCTCGCGGCCCAGGTCGCGGCTGCCGGCATCCGCGGTGTCGCGCATCGAGGGCATGCTGGCCCGCAGCAGCGCGATCAGGTTCTTCTGCATCTGGCTGGCGCGCGGCGGGTCGGTCTCGATCAGGTGGTCGATCGAGGCCAGCGTGTTGAACAGAAAGTGCGGCTCGACCTGGGCCTGCATCGCCGCCATGCGCGCCTCCACCACCTGGCGCTTGAGCGATTCGGCCTCGGCCGTCTCGGTCGCCTGGGCCGCCTTGACCTCGGCCTGGATGCGGCCCTTGTAGGTGATCTTGATGATCGCGGAGGCCACGATCCAGAGCGCGGCCAGATCGGTCAGGAAGTCGCCGAAGTGGATCTTGCGCGTGCGCACGGCGGTGGATTCATCGGTGGCTTCCTGGGCCGCATCCCGCGCCTCCTGGGCGGCATCGCGGGCCTCCTGCATGGCGTCCACCACCTGCTGCTTGGCCTCCTCGATCGCGTCGCGCACCTCGTCGGAGCGGGCGCCGGGCGGCAGCTTCACCTCCACCTTCTGGTCCCCGGCCTGGATCACGACCCGGGCCCCGTCGGGCAGGGAAGCCACTCCGGCCGGCGCCGAGGCCGCGCTGGCGGCGCGCCCGGACTCGTCCTTCGACAGCAGCCGCACGCCGTGCTCGTCGATCGACAGCTCGAAGCCGCGGGCGCCGGCGCTGGCCGCGGAGCCGGGTGACGCCGGCACCTCGATGTGCACATCCGGCGTGGCCCCCTTGGGCAGTGGCGGCAGCGGCGGCAGCGGCGGCACGGGGGGGCGCAGCACCTTCGGCGCGACCACCGATTCGGTGATCGTCCAGGTGAAGGGGGGCAGCTTCTGCAACAGCGACACCACGATCATCAGCAGCACCGCCAGCAGGGCGAAGCGCTTCCAGCTGATGCTGGCCAGCCAAGTGCCGTAGGCATGGAAGGCCCGCACGGTGGCGGCGGCGAAGCGCTGCCAGCGCTGCAGCCAGAGGTCGGACGAGGGGGCGGGGGAGGAGGTGCTCATCGGAAAGGCTCGGCATGGCCCGTGTCGGCCGGGGAACCGGCCATGGGGTGCACTGTAGCCAAGCCCCGCCCCTGGGCCCCGGGGCATGCGACACACCGCGCGCAGGGTGCGACAGACGGCCGCCCGCCACGACCGGCGGGAACGCTCAGCGGCGCTCGACGATCACCGGCACCAGCTGCAGCGCGTCGTGCACCCGCTCGGCCGCCACGCTGGCCTGCTGCCGCGAGGCATATGGCCCCGCCTGCAGACGGTGCAGGCCATCCTCCGCAAAGATGGCCAGCTGCTGCGGCGACAGCCAGGACAGCGTGGTCGCCACCTGCCGGCGGAAGCTGTCGGCGCCATCGCTGCGGCTGAAAGCCCCCAGCTGCAACCAGAAACCGCGGGCGGGCTCGCCCGCCACGGCCCGCCCCTCCGACGCGCCCGGCTCCACCGGGGCCGGCAGCGGCACCGGCGCAGGCACCACCGCCACCGGTGCCGCCGCAGGGGCGGCCGGACGGGCGGCCGCCAGCGCC
>JAYSCA010000604.1:0-2213 GCA_041915165.1 Ideonella sp. | reverse complement strand
GCGGCGCCGGATGCCGAGCAGGCCGCCCTGGTCAGCGCGCTGGCCGATCCGGCGGTGGACCTGGTGGCGCTGGAGAAGGACAAGATCAAGGGCGCCATCCGCACCGACTTCATCCTGTCGGCCGAGATCATCACCCTCACGCTGGGCAGCGTGAGCAGCGCGCCACTGGCCACCCAGTTCGGCGTCATGGCGCTGGTGGCACTCGTGCTGACGCTTGGCGTGTACGGCCTGGTGGCCGCCATTGTGAAGATGGACGACGCCGGGCTGGCCCTCTCCCGCTTGCCGGGCCAGGGGACCGGCTGGAACGGCGTTCGCGCTTTCGGCCGTGGGCTGCTGCGGGCTGCGCCGTGGTTGATGAAGGTGCTCAGCGTGCTGGGCACGGCGGCCATGTTCCTGGTGGGCGGCGGCATCCTGGCCCACGGCCTGCCGTTCCTGCACCACGGGGTCGAGGCCGTGGCCGAGGCCAGCGCGGCTGGGCTGGCCCCGCTGGTTCGACTGCTGGCACCCGCGCTGCTCGGGGTGCTGGCGGGGGCGCTGGTGCTGATGGCGGTCAGCCTGATCGGCCGGCTGCGCGGCCAGCCCGCCCACTGACGCCCCCAGCGGCGTCAGGCCTGCAGGGTTTCGCCCTGGGCCACCAGCCGGCCGCCGTCGATCAGCAGCTGGCGGTCGCAGCGCGCGGCGATGCCGCGGTCGTGCGTCACCAGCACCAGCGTCGTGCCCCGCTCGCGGTTGAGCTCGAACATCAGCTGCATCACCGTCTCGCCGGTGGCGTGGTCCAGGCTGCCGGTAGGCTCGTCGGCCAGCAGCACCTTGGGCTGCACCACGAAGGCCCGCGCCAACGCCACCCGCTGCTGCTCGCCGCCGGACAGCAGCTTGGGGTAGTGGCCCAGGCGCTGCCCCAGCCCCACGCGCTGCAGCATGTCCGCCGCCGTCGCCCGCGCGTCGCGCCGGCCGGCCAGCTCCAGTGGCAGCATCACGTTCTCCAGCGCGGTTCGGTTGGACAGCAGCTGAAAGCTCTGGAACACGAAGCCCAGTTGCCGGGCCCGCAGCGCGGCGCGCGCGTCCTCGTCCAGCGCGAACAGGTCCTCGCCATCCAGGCGCACCGTGCCCTCGGTGGGCACGTCCAGACCCGCCAGCAGCCCCAGCAGCGTGCTCTTGCCCGAGCCTGAGGCCCCGACGATGGCCACCGATTCCCGCGCCTGCAGCGTGAAACTGATGTCGTGGAGAATGGTCAGCGTCCCGGTGGCATCACTCACCCGCTTGGTGAGGTGCTCGACGGCGATGATGGGTGAATTCATGAGGCAAGGTCGAAACAACGGGATGGGCGGCGTGACACGTCGCCAGTGGATGGGCATGCACTGTAGCCTGCTGGCGGCAAGCCTGTCCGGCGGAGCCCGGGCGGCCAAGGCGCCCGGCACGCTGCTGGTGCTGGGCGACAGCCTGTCGGCCGAGTACGGTCTGGCCCGCGGCACCGGCTGGGTGGCCCTGCTGACCCAGCGCCTGGCCCGGGCGACCCAGCCCTGGCAGGTGGTGAACGCCAGCATCAGCGGCGACACCACCGCCGGTGGCCGCAGCCGCCTGCCGGCGCTGCTGCAAACGCACCGGCCCCAGGTCGTGGTGGTGGAACTGGGCGGCAACGACGCGCTGCGCGGCCTGCCGCTGTCCGGCACGCGCGACAACCTGCTGCACATCACCGAGGCGGCCCAAGGCGCCGGCGCCAAGGTGCTGCTGCTGGGCATGCAGGTGCCACCCAATTACGGCGCGGCCTACACCCGCGACTTCGCCGCGGTGTTCGCCAGTGTGGCCCGCGAGCGCCACGCCGCGCTGGTGCCCTTTCTGCTCAAGGGCGTGGCCGATCGGCCCGATGCCGACGCCTGGTTCCAGGCCGACCGCATCCACCCGCTGGCCAAGGCGCACCCGCTGCTGCTGGACAACGTCTGGCCAACGCTGCAACCCTTGCTGCGCTGACCTCGCGCGTCAGCGCTGGGCCGGGTCGCGCGGCTTGTCCTCGTCACCCCGCCCCGGCGCCTTGCCGCCGCGCGGCTCCCGATTGACCCCGTTGTTGGCCGGCGTCGCCGGTCGGACGGGCACCGGCTGATAGGCCGGCGCCGGAGCGCGGGCCGGCGGCTGCGCGGCCGGCGGCTGCACCGGCACCGGCCGCACCGGCTGGGGTGCACGCAGCACCGGCTGCGGCTGCGGCTGGCGGGCGTCCC
>JAYSCA010000603.1:0-2213 GCA_041915165.1 Ideonella sp. | reverse complement strand
CCCGGCGGCAGCCGGTGGCGCGGTGGCGGCGGTCTCTGCCGTGGCGTCCGGTGCCGTCAGTGGCGCCGCCCGCCCGGCCGTCTCCTCCGGCCTGGGGCGCATCTCGACCGAAAAGCTCATCTTCATTGGCGCCTCCACCGGCGGCACCGAGGCCACCAAGGAAGTGCTGCTGGGCCTGCCGCCCGATGCGCCGGCCGTGGTCATCACCCAGCACATGCCGCCCGGCTTCACCCGCAGCTATGCCGCCCGTCTGGACGGCCTGTGCCGCATCCGGGTCAAGGAAGCGACCGATGGCGAACGCATCCTGCCCGGCCATGCCTACATCGCCCCGGGTGGCCTGCACCTGAGCGTGGAGCGCTCCGGCGCCAACTACATCGCCCGGGTGCGTGACGGTGAGCCGGTGAACCGCCACAAGCCCTCGGTGGAGGTGCTGTTCGAATCCGCCGCCCGGGTGGTCGGGCCCAATGCCTTCGGCATCATGCTGACCGGCATGGGGGCCGATGGCGCCAAGGCCATGCGGATGATGCGGGACGCCGGGTCCTACAACTACTGCCAGGACGAGGCCAGCTGCGTCGTGTTCGGCATGCCGCGCGAGGCCATCGAGGCCGGCGCCGCGCACGAGGTGCTGCCGCTGACCCAGATCGCGCCGCACCTGATGGACAAGCTGCGCCAGACCCACGGCGCGCTGCTGCACCGGGTCTGATCCCGGCGGCGCCGCAGCGGCTCAGGCCTGCGGCGCCAGGTAGCGCCGCTCCCAGGCGGAGATTTCCGCCAGGTAGTGGTCATGCTCCAGCAGCTTGACCGCCAGGTAGGCCCGCACGAAGTCCGCCCCCAGCAGCGTGGCCGCATGGGCGCTACCCGCCATGCGCTCATAGGCCACCATGAAGGTGCGCGGCAGGTCGTGCGCCTGGTCGTAGCCATCCCCCACCAACGGTTCGCTGGGCGCCAGGCCTTGCTCAATGCCGGCCAGCCCCGCCGCCAGCGAAGCCGCGATCGCCAGGTAGGGGTTGGCGTCCGCCCCGGCGATGCGGTTCTCCACCCGCCGGGCCGCGGGCGCGCTGGTGGGCACGCGCAATCCGGCCGTGCGGTTGTCAGGTCCCCACTGCAGGTTGATCGGCGCCTGGCTGCCGCTGACATAGCGGCGGTAGGAATTGACGAAGGGCGCGAAGACCAGCATCAGGTCGGGCAGATGGGCCTGCAGGCCGCCGATGAAGTGGCTGAACACCGGTGTGGCCGCGCCGTCGGCATCGCTGAAGATGTTCTGGCCCTGGGCATCCACCACGCTCTGGTGCAGGTGCATGCTGCTGCCCGCCTCGCCAGCCATCGGCTTGGCCATGAACACGGCATTCATGCCATGGCGCAGTGCGATCTCCTTGGCGGCGTACTTGAACAGGAAGGCCTGGTCGGCCACCTGCAGCGGGTCGCCATGCAGCAGATTGATCTCGTACTGGCTGGTGCCCACCTCGTGGATCCAGGTGTCGGCGGCAATGCCCAGGGTCTCGATCGCGGCGTGGAACTCGTCCCAGAACGGCGCCAGCGCGTTCAGCTGGTTCATGCTGAAGGCCGACTGCCCCACCTCGGCCTGGCCAGCGCGTCCGGCCGGCGGGCGCAGCGGCTGGGCCGGGTCGGTCACGGCGGCGGTCAGGTAGAACTCGATCTCCGGCGCCACCACCGGGGCCAGCCCCCGGGCCGCATAGCGCGCCAGCACGTTCTTGAGCACCGACCGCGGCGCGAAGGCGCACAACGCGCCGCTCAGCTCCACGCAGTCGTGCACCGCCAGGTAGCGCGGCACGCTGGCCCAGGGAGCCCGCCGCAGCGTGCTCAGATCGGGCACCAGACGCACGTCCGGGTCCTCGTCGGGGAAGATCTCGTCGTAGGAGTACTCGCCCGTGACGCACTGCATCGAGATGGCCTGGGCGATGCGCAGCTCCTGGCCGCGGGCAAAGGCGGCCGCGGGCATCAGCTTGCCGCGCGGGTAACCGGACACATCGGGAAACAGGCACTCCACGTCCCGCACGCCCTCCGTGCGAAAGCGTTGCAGGAGGTCGTCGGGCACAGAGGTGGTGGACATGGGATGGCCCGGCAGGCGGGCGGCAAGGTCAGAGGAAGAGTTCCTGCAGATCGCTGAGGAAGTCGAAACCCCGCGCGGTCGGCCGCAACAGCGGCCCCTGCGGGCTGTCCCGTCGTTCTAGCAAGCCGCGGGCCACGGCCTC
>JAYSCA010000602.1:0-2215 GCA_041915165.1 Ideonella sp. | reverse complement strand
CAAGATCACCTCGCTGTTGCTGGACGAGATCGACCAGGGCACGGTGGATTTCATCCCCAACTACGACGGCTCCACCGAAGAGCCCAAGCAGCTGCCCGCGCGCCTGCCGTTTGCCCTGCTCAACGGTTCCAGCGGCATTGCGGTGGGTTTGGCGACTGAGATCCCCAGCCACAACCTGCGCGAGATTGCCGACGCCTGTGTGGCGCTCATCAAGACGCCGTCGCTGGCGGACGAAGAACTGTTCACGCTGGTGCCCGGCCCCGACTACCCCGGTGGGGGCCAGATCATCAGCCCGGCGGGCGACATTGCCGATGCCTACCGCACGGGCCGTGGCAGCCTCAAGGTGCGTGCGCGCTGGAAGATCGAAGACCTGGCGCGGGGCCAATGGCAGCTGGTGGTGAACGAACTGCCGCCCGGCGTGAGCAGCCAACGGGTGCTCGAAGAGATCGAGGAAATCACCAACCCCAAGGTCAAGGCCGGCAAGAAGGCCCTGACGCAGGACCAGACCCAACTCAAGGCCAGCATGCTGGCCGTGCTGGACTGCGTGCGCGACGAGTCGAGCAAGGACGCGCCCGTGCGCCTGGTGTTCGAACCCAAGAGCAGCCGCGTGGAGCAGCAGGAGCTGATCACCGCGCTGCTGGGCCACACCAGCCTGGAAACCTCGGCGCCCATCAACCTGACCATGGTGGGGCTGGACGGCAAGCCGGTGCAGAAGTCGCTGCGCCAGATGCTGACCGAGTGGATCGCCTTCCGCCAGACGACGATTGAGCGGCGCAGCCGCCACCGGCTGGGCAAGGTGATGGACCGCATCCATATCCTCGAAGGCCGCCAACTGGTGCTGCTCAACATCGATGAGGTGATTGCCATCATCCGCAACAGCGACGAGCCCAAGGCCGCGCTGATCGAGCGCTTCCGCCTCAGTGAACGTCAAGCCGAAGACATTCTCGAAATCCGCCTGCGCCAGCTCGCGCGGCTGGAAGCCATCAAGATCGAGCAGGAGCTGTCGGAGCTGCGTGGTGAGCAGGCCAAGCTCGAAGAAATCCTCGGCAGCCCCGCCGCGCTGCGCCGCGTCATGGTCAAGGAAATCGAGGCGGATGCAAAGACCTTTGCCGACGCGCGCCGTACCCTGATCCAGGCCGAGAAGAAGGTCGTGGCTGAAGTCAAGGTGCTGGACGAGCCGGTGACCGTGGTGGTCAGCGAAAAAGGCTGGGTGCGCGCCCGCACCGGCCACGGCCACGAGGCCGGCAGCTTCGCCTTCAAGGCAGGGGACGGCCTGTACGGCACCTTCGAGTGCCGCACCGTCGACACCTTGCTGGTGTTCGGCAACAACGGGCGCGTGTACTCGGTGGCGGTGTCGCTGCTGCCGGGCGGGCGCGGTGACGGTCAGCCCATCACCACCCTGATTGAGCTCGAAGCCGGAACCCAGATCGCCCACTACTTCGCGGGCCCTGCAGCGGCTACCTTGCTGCTGTCCAGCAGCGCAGGCTATGGCTTCATTGCCAGTGTGGAAAACATGGTGTCGCGCCAGAAAGCCGGCAAGGCCTTCGTGACCTGCAACGCGGGCGAGACGCTGTGTGCCCCTTCGCTGGTGGCCGGGGCACTGTTCCGCCTGCCGCCCAAGGAGCCCAAGGAAGGCGAAGCCCCTGCGGCTCCCGGTGCCACGCTGGTGCCCGCCGCCACCCACGTGGCCTGTGCTTCCACACTGGGCCGCATCCTCACGTTCGAGATTGCCGAACTCAAGGCCATGGCCAACGGTGGGCGCGGCCTGATGTTGCTCGACTTGGAAGACAAGGACACCCTGGCTGGCGCAGCCGCGTACACCCGTTCCATCCGCATCGACGGCTTGGGCCGCGGTGGCAAGGAGCGCGAGGAAACGCTGGAAATCCGCAGTCTCAACAACGCCCGCGCCGTGCGCGGCCGCAAGGGCAAGGTGGCCGATCTGGGCTTCAAGCCCCAACGTATTACCCGCGTCGAGTAAGCACCATGACCACTCCATCCAACGACACGACCCTCAAGCTGAAATTGCCCGAGGGGGCGGTATTCGAAGACCTGAAGCTGCGCCGCTGCGCACAGGACGCCATCGACCTGGATATGGACCTGGTGGAGCGCATCTGCAAGCTCAACGGCTGGGACTTTGCCAAGGTGCAGGAAAACCCCGGCCCGGTGGTGAGCACCATCCTGAGCGTCTGGTACAAGCAGCACATCGCCGAGGGCG
>JAYSCA010000601.1:0-2220 GCA_041915165.1 Ideonella sp. | reverse complement strand
AGCGCGTCCAGCAGAGTCAGGATCTGGGCGATGGCGATCTCACCCGAGGACGGCGGCGGCATGCCGCAGACGCGCAGCGTGCGCCAGTCGGCGCACAGGGCTTCACGCTGGACGGGCCGGTAGGCGGCCAGGTCGGCCTCGGTCAGCAGGCCGGGGTTGCGGGGGTGGCTGCGCACCTTGGCCACGATGCTGGCGGCCACCGGGCCGGTCAGCAGCGCGCGGCTGCCCTGCTGGGCGATGCGGCGCAGCACCTCCGCCAGCGCGGGGTTGCGCAGCACATGGCCCACCGGCCAGGGCTGCAGGGCTTGGCCGGCCACCTCGGGCTGGTAGTAATAGGCCCGGGCGGCCGGGTCGGCCTTCAGCACCTTGCTGTCCTGCAGCAGGCTGTACAGGCGGGGGCTGATGGCAAAGCCGGCGTCGGCCAGGCGGATGGCGGGCTGGAACAGCCGGGCCCAGGGCAGGCGGCCATGGGCCCGGTGCACGGCTTCGAGCATGGCCACGGCGCCGGGCACGCCCACGGCCCGGCCGCCCTGCACCGCGTCAGCAAAGGCCATGGGCTGGCCATCGGGCTGGAGGAACAGGCGTTCGGTGGCGGCGGCAGGCGCGGTCTCGCGGCCGTCCCAGGCCTCCAGGGCATGGCCGTCCCACAGCAGCAGAAAGCCGCCGCCGCCAATGCCGCTGGACTGAGGTTCCACCAGGGCCAGCACCATCTGCACCGCCACCGCGGCGTCCACGGCCGAGCAGCCTGCACGCAGCATCTGGGCCCCGGCCTCGGCCGCCAGCGGGTTGGCCGCCGCCACGGCCTGGTGGTCAAACCACCAGCCGGGCTTGACCTGCCAGCCGGTGGCCAGTTCCGGCGCCACGCTGGCCGGCGCAGGCGCCACCGGCACCGTGGTCTGACAGGCCGCCAGACTGAGCGCCACCAGCGCGGCCCCCCAACACAGGCGTCCCCACCGACCGTGGACACCAGACCGCAGAAGCACAGGGGAAGGACCGTTCATCGGAGCACCCGAAAGCTGGAGGACCGGCCCATGCTAGCGCCGGCCTGCCTTGATGTCAGTCAAGCGCCACGCCGCCCCCGCCGCCAAGAATGGCCGCAACGTTGCCCATCGCCTGCCCATGACGCCTCCCACCCCGGCCCCGGTCGTCTTCCAGATCCACCACCTGGCCAAGGTCTATGGCAGCGGCGCCGTGGCGGTGACGGCGCTGCGCGATGTGTCGCTGGACATCCGCCGGGGGGAGTTTCTGGTGCTGCTGGGCGCCTCGGGCAGCGGCAAAAGCACGCTGCTCAACATCCTGGGCGGCTTGGACACGCCCAGCCAGGGCGAGGTGCGCTTTGCCGACCACGACCTGACCCGCGCCGACGAGGCCGCCCTCACCCGCTACCGGCGCGAGCATGTGGGCTTCGTGTTCCAGTTCTACAACCTGATCCCCAGCCTGACGGTGCGGGAGAACGTGGCGCTGGTGACGGACATCGTGGCCGAGCCGATGGACATCGACGAAGCCATCGACCGGGTCGGGCTGAGCCCGCGCCGGGACCACTTCCCTGCCCAGCTCTCCGGGGGCGAACAGCAGCGCGTGGCCATCGCCCGCGCCATCGTCAAGCGGCCGGACGTGCTGCTGTGCGACGAGCCCACCGGCGCGCTGGACTACCAGACCGGCAAGCTGGTGCTGGAGGTCATCGCCCGCATCAACACGGAACTGGGCACCACGGCCGTGGTGATCACGCACAACGCGGCGATTGCCGGCATGGCCGACCGGGTGGTCTACCTGGGCGATGGCCGCATCCAGAAGATCGTCGAGAACAGCCACAAGCTGTCGCCGTCGGAACTGGCCTGGTAGCCGGCGATGAAGGCGCTGAACCTCAAGCTGCTGCGCGACTTGCGCCTGATGTGGAGCCAGGCGCTGACCATCGCACTGGTGGTGGCCAGCGGTGTGGGCGGCTTCATCACCACGCTGTCGGCGGTCGATTCGCTGGCGCGGGCCCGCGATGCGTTCTATGCCCAAGGCCACTTTGCCGATGTGTTCGTCAGCCTCAAGCGCGCGCCGCTGTCGCTGGCCGACACCCTGCGGGCGCTGCCGGGCGTGGCCGACGTGCAGACCACGGTGGAAGCCAACGTGCGGGTGCAGATCCCCGGGCAGAACGACCCGATCATCGGCCACCTGATCGGCCTTGACCACCGGCGCCCGCCGCGCCTGAACCTGACCACGTTGCGCGGC
>JAYSCA010000600.1:0-2222 GCA_041915165.1 Ideonella sp. | reverse complement strand
GCTGACCGCCTATGCCTACTGGCTGTCCACCGGCGCGCCGGTGGGCAAGGCCCTGCCGGGCCGCGGCTTCGACGAGCCGATGCCGCCCAAGGGCGGGTACGACATCGCCCGCGGGGCGAAGGTGTACGAGGCCCAGTGCGCGATCTGCCACGGCGCCAACGGCGAGGGCAAGAAGGTGGGCGCGACCCAGGTCTTCCCGCCGCTGTGGGGCAAGGACTCCTACAACTGGGGCGCCGGCATGCACCGCATCAACACCGCGGCCGGCTTCATCCAGCACAACATGCCGCTGGGCAAGGGCGAGACGCTGAGTGACCAGGAAGCCTGGGACGTGGCCGCCTTCGTGAACGCCCATGAGCGGCCGCAGGACCCGCGGTTGATCCACGGGGACATCGAGGCCACTCGCAAGAAGTTCCACGAAGGCGACGGCGTCAACCTCTACGGGGTGATGGTCAACGGCGTGCTGCTGGGCCAGGGCGTGAAGTGAGGGCTCAGCCGGCCTGACGGCCGGCGGCCTCGATCTCCTCGCCCAGCTCCAGCCAGCGCTCCTCCAGCATGGCCAGCTCGGCCTGGATGTGGGCCAGGCGGCGGCCATGCTCGGCAAACTGCTCGCCGGTCAGGCCGGGGGAGGCCAGCAGGGCTTCCACCTCGGTCTTTTCGCCGCCCAGCTTCTCCAGCCGCTTGTCGATCTGCGCCTGCTCGTTGCGCAGCGGGCGGGTCAGGTCGGCCAGCTTGGCGCGGGCCTGGGCCGCGGCCTTGCGGTCTTCCCGGCCGTGGCTGACGGCGGGGGGGGCGCTGACGACAACCGCGGCGCTCGCCTGCGGCGCAGCAGCGGCCGGGGCGCGGGGCGCGGGCGCCTTGCCGCTGGCGGCCCGCTGGGCCTCACGGCTGCGTTCCACCAGCCAGCGCTGGTAGTCGTCCAGGTCGCCGTCGAAGGACTTCAGCTCGCCGTCGGCCACCAGCCAGAATTCGTCGCAGACCTCGCGCAGCAGCGCCCGGTCGTGGCTGACCAGCATCAGCGTGCCGTCGAAGCTGTTGAGCGCCATCGACAGGGCCTCGCGGGTGGCCAGGTCCAGGTGGTTGGTCGGCTCGTCCAGCAGCAGCAGGTTGGGGCGCTGCCAGACCAGGCTGCACAGCACCAGCCGCGCCTGTTCCCCGCCCGACAGCGTGCCGATGGGCTGGTGCACCATGTCGCCGACGAAGCGGAACTGGCCCAGGAAGTCGCGCAGCTCCTGCTCGCGCGGCTCGCCGCCCAGGTGGGCCGCGGTGGCCTTGCCCAGCCGCACCATGTGCTGCAGCGGGCTGTCGTCGGCGTGCAGCAGGTCCATCTCCTGCTGGGCGAAGTAGCCGATCGCCAGGCCCTTGCCTTCGGTCAGCGTGCCGGCCAGCGCCGGGTGGGCGCGGGCGATGGTCTTGACCACGGTGGACTTGCCCTGGCCGTTGGCGCCCAGGATGCCGATGCGCTGGCCGGCCAGCACGGTGCGGTTGATGCCGTGCACGATGGGCTTGTCGCTGCCGTCCTCGTTGGCACCGACGTAACCACACACGACATCACGCATCGCGAGCATCGGGTTGGGCAGGCTGATCGGTTCGCGGAACTCGAAGCTGAAGTCGGCCGCGGTGAGCACTGGCGCGAGCTTTTCCATCCGCGCCAGCGCCTTGACCCGGCTCTGCGCCTGCTTGGCCTTGGTGGCCTTGGCCTTGAAGCGGTCGATGAACTTCTGCAGATGGGCGATGCGGTCCTGCTGCTTGGAGAAGGCCGCGGCCTGCTGCTCCATGCGCTCGGCGCGCATTTCCTCGAAGCGGGTGTAGTTGCCGCCGTAGCGGGTCAGCTTGGCCTCGTCCAGGTGCACCGTCACGTTGGTGATGGCGTCCAGAAACTCGCGGTCGTGGCTGATGATCAGCAGGGTGCCGGCATAGCGCTGCAGCCAGCCTTCCAGCCAGACCAGGGCGTCCAGGTCCAGGTGGTTGGTCGGCTCATCGAGCAGCAGCAGGTCGCTGGGGCACATCAGCGCGCGGGCCAGTTGCAGGCGCATGCGCCAGCCGCCGGAGAAACTGTTGACCGCGCCTTCCAGCTGGTCGGGCTTGAAGCCCAGGCCCAGCAGCAGGGTCTGGGCGCGGGCCTTGGCGTCGAAGGCGCCGGCCTCTTCCAGCGCCAGGTGGGCCTCGGCCATCGCGTGGCCGTCATCGGCGGCTTCGGCCGCGTCCAGCGCAGCCTGGGCCTC
>JAYSCA010000599.1:0-2222 GCA_041915165.1 Ideonella sp. | reverse complement strand
TGGCGGCCTGGATGTCGTCGGCGATCACGCTGGCCACGCTGGTCGGCAGTCCCAGCAGGTCGCACAGCCGGGCCAGGATGGCCTGCCCGGCCTGGAACAGCTTGGCGTCGTCGGTGGCCAGGTTCTGCAGGTTGAAGCGCCCCTGGGCATCGCTGATGTCGCCCGAGAGAAAGGCGTTCAGGTCGGTGTCGGTGGTGTTCTCCTGCCCGGCCGACAGGAAGGTGGACAGGCGGATCTCCGCCAGCCCGGTGGCCCAGGGTTCGGTCAACGCGTCGGAGCCGCCTTCGCGTGCATCCTCCCGCAGGATCAGGCGGGCCCAGTCCAGCGCACCATCGAGCAGCCAGGAGGACTGCACCCGGGCCCGTTCGGCACTCTCCACCTCGATCGCGCGCCACTGCTGCCAGACCATGCCGGCGGCCAGCGTGGCGACCAGGGTCACGATGACCATGGCCAGCAGCAGGGCGGCGCCGCGTTCGGCGTGGCGGGGGGGGCGTCGCATCAGCGTTCTCCGGCCAGCGCCACGTCGCGGGTCAGCAGCCCGGTGGGCAGCCGCAACACCAGCCGCACCCCTTGCGGCAACTGGTCGGCTTCCTCGTCGGCCGTGTCGGCATCGCTGGCGGCCGAGGCCGCAGCCGCAGCCGCAGCCGCTTGCGTGCTGCCGGCGCTGGACTGTGCGTTGCTCCAGGCGTTGTCGCCCTGGCGGTAGTAGTAGACCTGCCATTCCGCCACCGGCCCCAGCATCGGCAGCGCCCCCTCGCGGATGCCGGACCACTGCTGGCTGCGCAGCCACCATTCCTGCAGATCGGCGATGCGCGTCTGCGGCGGCGAGGCCCAGCGGTAGAGGGTGTCACCCTGCAGCATCCACACCACCAGCACCATGCCGGTCTTGCTCTGGCGGGTCAGCCGCAAGGCGGCGCCGTCAAAGCGCAGTGCCGGGGCGCCCGGCGTGCGCTGCACCTGGGCCAGATCCTGCTCCCACTGGGAGACGGCGGTCGACAGCGCCAGGGTCTGGTCGGCATGGCTTTGGGCGCCATCGCGCGAGCGCACCAGGGCATCGATGCCACGCCAGGCCATCGTGGCCAGCACGGCCATGATGAACAGGGCGACCAGCACCTCGACCAGCGTGAAGCCCCGTGGGGTGGAGGGGGAGGAGGAGCGCATGCCGGGTCAGTAGCGGGACAGCACGGTCGAGAGCGTGACCAGGTTCTGGCCGGACTCGTCGGTGACCGTGACGTCGATGCGCCGGAAACTGGGGTTGAGGGTGGCCTGGACCTTCAGCGCGTTGGTGAACTGACGGCCCAGCTGCGAACAGCTGGCGGTGGAGGTGCCCAGGTCCGGGTACTGACGCGAGAGCTTCAGCCCGGCGAGGGCGTTGCCGGCACACCACTGGGCCAGCGTCACGTCCGAGAGCCGCTGGGCATTGCCCAGCAGGGTGCCGGCGGCCCGGCTGCCCGCGGCCAGCGCGATGGCCACGATGGCCACCGCCACCAGCACCTCGACCAGCGTGAAGCCCCGGAACCGACGCAGAGATGGTGGGGAGACGGTCATGGGGTGGTCCCGCCGGCGTCACCGACCGGCTGGAAGGGCCCCAGCCCATCGGTGGCCAGCACGACGCGGCGCTGACCCAGGCTGAGCACCACCCGCTGCGCGCCGATCACCGGTTCGGGACCCAGCACGAGTTGGGGCGCACCGATCACCTCGGCGCGGGTGTCCGGGTCCAGCCAGCGGTCGGGCAGGTGGATGGCCTCGGGCAGGCCCAGAAAACGAAAGCCCGGCGCGTCGGGCTGGGGCTGCCAATCCACTTCGACCCCCATCGCCCGGGAGCGGGCCCGTGCACCTTCCAGCAAGGCGCTCAGGCGGGCCGCTTCTTCGTCGAGGCGGGCGGCGTTGCTGTCGCGCAGCGACAGGGTCGCCATGCCGACGACCACGGCCAGCAGGGCCATCACCACCATCAGTTCCAGCAGCGTGAAGCCCCGTGGCAGGCGGTGTGGCATGGCCATGGCCGGGCGGCGACCTCCGACGGCCTTATTGCCAGGAGCCGATGTCGGCGTTCACGCCTTCACCACCGCTCTGGCCATCCGCGCCCAGGCTGTAAACGTCGATCTCGCCCTTCACGCCCGGGTTGGCGTACAGGTAGGGACGGCCCCAGGGGTCGTTGGGCAGCTTGTCCAGGTAGGGGCGCCAGTTGGGCGGCACCGGGGTGGTGCCGGGCTTGTGGATCA
>JAYSCA010000598.1:0-2225 GCA_041915165.1 Ideonella sp. | reverse complement strand
AGTACCTTCGGCTCAAGGCCGCCCATCCCGACACCCTGCTGTTCTACCGGATGGGGGATTTTTACGAGCTGTTCTACGACGATGCCCGCAAGGCCCACCGCCTGCTCGACATCACCCTGACCACCCGCGGCCAGAGCGCCGGCGAGCCGGTGGTGATGGCCGGCGTGCCGGTGCACGCGGTGGAGAACTACCTGGCCCGGCTGATCAAGCTGGGCGAATCGGTGGCGGTGGCCGAGCAGATCGGCGACCCGGCCACCAGCAAGGGGCCGGTGGAGCGCAAGGTGGTGCGGGTCGTCACCCCTGGCACCGTGACCGACAGCGAGCTGCTGAACGACCGGGCCGACACCCTGCTGCTGGCCCTGACCCGGCAGCGCAGCACCTGGGGCCTGGCCTGGCTGGGCGTGGCCAGCGGGCAACTGGGCCTGGCCGAATGCAGCGAGAAGGAGCTGGGCAGCTGGCTGGCGCGTTTGAGCCCGGCCGAGCTGCTGTTGGACCGCGATGAGCTGCCGGCCGCCCTGCTGCAGTGCCGCGCCGCCCGCACCAAGCGGCCCGCCTGGCAGTTCGACAGCGGCCTGGGCCTGCGCAAGCTCTGCGAACAGCTCAAGGTGGCCACGCTGGCCGGCTTCAGCGCCCAGGAGCTGAGCACCGCCCACGCCGCCGCCGCCGCGCTGCTGACCTATGCCGAGCACACCCAGGGCCGCGCGCTGGCCCATGTGAACACCTTGACGGTGGAGCGCAGCAGCGAGCTGATCGAGCTGCCCCCCACCACCCACCGCAACCTGGAGCTGACCGAGACGCTGCGCGGTGAAACCTCGCCCACCCTGCTCTCGCTGCTCGACACCTGCCGCACCGGCATGGGCAGCCGCACCCTGCGCCACTGGCTGACCCACCCGCTGCGCGACCGTGGCCAGGCCCTGGCCCGGCACGGCGCGATCGCCCAGATGCTGGCCGACGGGGTGGAACCGCTGCGCGAGGTGCTGCGGGGCGTCAGCGATGTGGAGCGCATCTCGGCCCGTATCGCGCTGCGCCAGGTGCGGCCGCGGGAACTGTCCGGCCTGCGCCAGACCCTGGCCGAGCTGCCGCGGCTGCGCGCGGTGGCGCCGCGCGGCAGCGCCCTGCTGGACAGCCTGCACGCCGACCTCGTCCCGCCGCCCGCGGTGGGCGAGCTGCTGAGCCGCGCCATCGCCGCCGAGCCGGCCGTGTTGCTGCGCGACGGCGGCGTGATCGCCACCGGCTTCGATGCCGAACTGGACGAGCTGCGCGCCATCGGTCAGAACTGCGACGACTTCCTGCTGGCCCTGGAGGCCCGCGAGCGCGAGCGCACCGGCATCACCAACCTGCGGGTGCAGTTCAACAAGGTACACGGCTTCTACATCGAGGTCACCAGCTCCGGCCGGGACAAGGTGCCCGCCGACTACCAGCGCCGCCAGACCCTGAAGAACGCCGAGCGCTTCATCACCCCCGAGCTGAAGGCCTTCGAGGACAAGGCCTTGTCGGCCCAGGACCGGGCCCTGGCCCGTGAAAAGTGGCTGTTCGAGCTGCTGCTCGACGAGCTGCAGGGGTTTCTGGGGCCGCTGACCGCGCTGGGCCGGGCCCTGTCGGCCCTGGACGCCCTGGCCGCGCTGACCGAGCGCGCGGCCACGCTGGACTGGTGCGCGCCCGAGTTCGTCAACCACCCCTGCATCGAGATCCAGGCCGGCCGCCACCCGGTGGTGCAGGCCCGCCTGGCCGAGACCGGCACGGGCGACTTCATCGCCAATGACTGCCGGCTGGATGCCCGCACCCGGCTGCAGATCATCACCGGCCCCAACATGGGCGGCAAGAGCACCTACATGCGCCAGGTGGCGCTGATCGTGCTGCTGGCCTCGATGGGCTCCTACGTGCCGGCGCGCTTCTGCCGCCTGGGGCCGATCGACGCCATCCACACCCGCATCGGCGCGGCCGACGACCTGGCCAACGCCCAGTCCACCTTCATGATGGAGATGACCGAGGCCGCCGCCATCCTGCACAGCGCCACCGAACACTCGCTGGTGCTGATGGACGAGATCGGCCGCGGCACCTCCACCTTCGACGGCCTGGCCCTGGCCTCGGCCATCGCCGCCCAGCTGCACGACCGCTGCAAGGCCTTCACCCTCTTCGCCACCCACTACTTCGAGCTGACCGAGTTCCCGCGCCGCCACGAGCGGGCGGTGAACCTGCACGTGAGTGCCGCCGAAAGCGGCGAC
>JAYSCA010000597.1:0-2228 GCA_041915165.1 Ideonella sp. | reverse complement strand
TGCAACGGAGCCAAGGGTACGGAGCCGGCCCGGGCGGGGCCAATGAAAGCGCGAGGGGTTCCCATAACCTGAGGGCATGATCATGGCTCACGGTCCGGGGTGAGAGGCCGGCTTCCAAGGCGCCCGGCCTTAACCGGGGGTTATACCCTCGGCGCGGATTGACATTGGCCCCCGGCGGCAGGCTGCTTCTAAGCTGCCATCCACCTTGGGCTCAGACCACAATCACGGGTGATGCAAAAACGTAGTGAACGGGCGCGCCGCGCCGCTGTCGTGCTGGGGCTGTCGGCCCTGGCGGTGTTGGCTGGCTGCGCCACGCCGGCCCCGGGCGCCATTCAGGCCCTGCCCTCGGCGCTGAAGATCGATCGCAGCCATGTCTCGCAGAACCAGGACAGCCGCGTGCTGTACCTGATCCTGCACTACACCGAGGCCAACTTCGACAACTCGATGGACATCCTGACCGTCGAGCGACCCAACCGCCCACCGGTCAGCGCCCATTACCTGGTGCGCGAGACGCCGGTCGAGGTCTACCAACTGGTCGATGAAAACCAGCGTGCCTGGCACGCCGGCCCCAGCTACTGGAAGGGCGCTTCGCTGCTGAACTCCAGCAGCATCGGCATCGAGATCGTCAACAGCGGCCCGCGGCGCGAGCCGGCCGAGCCGGGCGACCAGGATTTCGTGCCCTTCCCGGAAGCGCAGATCCAGCAGGTCATCCAGCTGTGCAAGGAGATCGTCGCGCGCCACCACATCCGGCCCGACCGCATCCTGGGCCACAGCGACATCCAGCCCCAGTCCAAGCAGGACCCGGGGCCTTCGTTCCCCTGGCACCGGCTGGCCGAGGCCGGCCTGATCCCCTGGCCCGACGCGGCCCAGGTGGCGGCGGCCCAGCCCCGCTTCGCGGCCCAGCTGCCCGACGTGGGCTGGTTCCAGGACCAGCTGATCGCCTTCGGCTATGGGCTGGAGCGCAGCGGCCAGCTGGACCACGCCACCCGTCGCGTGCTGTCGGCCTTCCAGATGAAGTACCGGCCCAGCCGTTACGATGGCCTGCCCGATGCGGAGAGCGCCGCGCTGCTGGCGGTGGCCAACACGCCCGGCGGCATGCGCATGCTGGGCGCGAGCGCCGCGCCCTGAGGCCGGCCTGACGCCCGCCTGACCCTTCTCGCGCCCCGGCCGACCCGATGCTGTTTCAATTCCTGCTGCGCAAACTGCTGACCCTGGTGCCCACGGTGCTGGGCGTGACCCTGGTGGCCTTCGGCCTGATCCGGCTGGTGCCGGGCGACCCGGTCGAGATCATGATGGGCGAGCGCCATCTGGACCCGCAGGCCCATGCGGCGCTGCTGCACAGGCTGGGGCTGGACCAGCCGCTCTGGCAGCAGTACCTGGGCTACCTGGGCCAGCTGGCGCATGGCAACCTGGGCGACTCACTGGTCAGCCACCAGCCGGTGGCGCAGGAGTTTGCCGCGCTGTTTCCGGCCACGGTGGAGCTGGCGCTGGCGGCCCTGCTGGTGGCGGTGCTGGTGGGCGGGCTGCTGGGCGTGACCGCCGCGCTGCGCCGCGGCAGCTTTCTGGACCATGGCGTGATGGGCCTGGCCACCGTCGGCTACTCGATGCCGGTGTTCTGGTGGGGGCTGATCCTCATCATGTACTTCTCGGTCACGCTGGGCTGGACGCCGGTGACGGGCCGCATCAGCGTCGAGTACGACATCCCGGTGGTGACGGGCTTCATGCTGTGGGACGCGCTGGCCTCCGGCCAGGCCGGCGCTTTCGGCTCGGCCCTGCTGCACCTGCTGCTGCCGGCCATCGTGCTGGGCACCAGCTCGATGGCGGTGATCGCGCGCATGAGCCGTTCCAGCATGCTGGAGGTGCTGCGCGAGGACTACATGCGCACCGCGCGGGCCAAGGGCCTGTCGCCCTGGCGGGTGGTGGTGGTGCACGGCCTGCGCAATGCGCTGGTGCCGGTGCTGACGGTGATCGGTATGCAGACCGGCAGCCTGCTGGCCGGCGCGGTGCTGACCGAGACCATCTTCTCCTGGCCCGGCATTGGCAAGTGGCTGATCGAGGCCATCGCCCGGCGCGACTACCCGGTCATCCAGACCGGCATCCTGATGGCCGCCTGCACCTTCATCGCGGTGAATTTGGTGGTCGATCTTCTCTACGGCGTGGTCAACCCGCGCATCCGGGGGCAGTCATGAGCACGACCGAGGTTTCCGCCGTGCAGGCGCCGGGCGGTT
>JAYSCA010000596.1:0-2230 GCA_041915165.1 Ideonella sp. | reverse complement strand
GGTACGGGTCCAGCTTGTGGGTGGTTTCCCAGGCCAGGATGGCCAGGCCGATCACGATCACCACGGGGATGGTCCAGACCACCGCCTCGATCTTGCCGGAGTGCGACCACTTGGGCGTGTAGGCGGCGGCCGTGTTGCTGGCCCGGTACTTCCAGGCGAACACCAGCGTCATCGCGATCACCGGGATCACCACCAGCAGCATCAGCAGGGTGGCGGTGATGATCAACGACTTCTCGTCGGCGCCGATGGGCCCCTTCGGGTCGAGGATGCCGCCCTTGCAGCCCGAGAGCAGCGTGGCCAGCAGGGCCGCACCGGCCCCCAGCCAACGAGTGGGTCTGGATTTTCTCGTCATACGACTACGTGGTTAAGGAAGATGGGGAGCGCCCTGTGGCGCGCGGGAAGCGGAACCGGCCGTGGCGCCGGCGTGTCACCGGTGCCCAGGCACCGGGGGCTCGCATCAGCTCGGCGGAGCGGATGCGACCGCCAGCGGAGGCGGCTCAGCGGCCGGCAGCAGGCCTACCGGATGGCCGGCGACCGGCGCGCCCAGGCGAACGCCTGCGCGGGGCGCGCAAGCGTCGACGGGGCGCCGGGAACTCCGGCGCGGAGACTGAATCCGATTCATCTGGCTGGCCTGACCACAGACCCCAGATCGATTGATCTGGCGCACGCCACCACGGTGTGGCGATTGATCTGTCGCAATGCGGGTATTTGGCCCCCATTGTATTGGCTGGCCGGGTTCGCTCCATTGACTGGGTTGTCAAGTCGGAATAGGTTGCCAAGTTTTGCCGGCATGCGCTAAGCATGGATTGGCACAAATGCTTTGTCAGGGCCAGAGGGCCTGCACGGTTTCTCGCACCGCCGCCACCGCGGGAATCGCCAGGGCCTCGGGCGTGCTGATCCAGCACAGCCAGGTCTGCCCGGACCAGCCTGGGAAGATGTCCGCCTGCCCGTCCCGTGCGGCGGCCTCGGCCTGGTCGCGGCGCATCAGCCCCACCCCCAGGCCGCTGGCCACCATGCTGCGCACCGCGCTTTCGGTGTCGGCCATCACGGTGGCCGGCACCGGCACGCCGGCCTGGGCGAAGAGCTGATCCAGCTGACCGCGCAGCCCGCACTCGGGTGGCGTGGCCACCCAGGGCAGGCGCGTCAGGGCGCCCAGGCCGTCCGGCAAGCCGGCGGCCGCCAGCCGGCGTGGTACGGCCGCCACGACCTCGCAGGGTTGCAGGCGCAGGATCTCCAGCCCGTCCAGACGGGGGTGCTCGCACAGCACCCAGGCGCAGTCCAGCTCACCGCGCCGCACAGCCTGGGTCGCATGCATGGACACCCCCTGGCGCAATTGCAGGGCCACCTGGGGATGCTGCTCGGCCAGGCGCACGAAGACCTCGCCCAGCCGCAGCGCCACCGGGTCGGTGATGGTGCCCATGCGCACCACGCCGCGCACCTGGCCGCGGATCTGCGCCGCCGTCGCCTGCAGGGCCTGGGCCGCCGCCAGCGTGCGCTGGGCCTCGGCCAGCAGGCGCTGCCCGGCCAGCGTGAGGGCCATGCCCCGCGAGGTGCGGTCAAACAGACGCACCCCCAGCTCCTCCTCCAGCGCCTTGAGCTGGGCACTGACCGCCGGCGCGCTGGTGAAGACCCGCTCGGCCGCCCGGGTCAGGTTGCCCTCGGTGGCCACGGCCACAAAGGTCTTGAGCTGGTAGATCTCCATGGCCGCGATTCTCGGCGGCCCCTGCCCGGCCTGCGTCTCGTTTTTCCGAAGACCCCGCTCGGCCGAAACGAATGGACCGGGCCCGGGCCCGCCGCCCAGACTGGCGACCCTTTTCCGCTCATGGAGTCGCCATGCAAGCCGTTCCCCTCGTCTGGGCCGTGCTGGCCCTGCTGACCGCCACCATCGCTTGGGGCAGCATGTTCCTGGTCGCCAAGCCGATGGTCGCCCAGCTGGACCCGGTCTGGTTCACCACCCTGCGCTACACGCTGGCCACCCTGCCCCTGCTGGTCCTGGTGCAGGTCTGGGGCCGCGCGCCCTGGACCCAGTTGCGCCGCCACCACCGTTCCCTGGCCTGGCTGGGGCTGGTCGGCTATGGCGCCTTCAGCACGCTGTGCTTCTACGGCCTGCGGCTGACGCTGCCCTCGCACGCCTCCGTCCTGATGGCCACCATGCCCTTCTCCACCCTGGGCCTGCGCTGGTGGCTGGATGGGCAACGCCCCAGCGCCCGGGCCCTGGCGGGTGCCGCGC
>JAYSCA010000595.1:0-2234 GCA_041915165.1 Ideonella sp. | reverse complement strand
GGGTCTGGGCGCGGGCCTTGGCGTCGAAGGCGCCGGCCTCTTCCAGCGCCAGGTGGGCCTCGGCCATCGCGTGGCCGTCATCGGCGGCTTCGGCCGCGTCCAGCGCGGCTTGGGCTTCCATCAGCGGCAGGTCGCCCTGCAACACGAACTCGGTGGCCGGGGTGTCCACCTCGGGCATCTGCTGCGAGACCTCGCCGACCCGCCACTTGGGCGGAATCTCGAAATCGCCCGCATCCGGTGCGAGCCGGTGGGTCAGCATGGCGAACAGGCTGGACTTGCCGGCGCCGTTGCGGCCGACCAGGCCGACTTTTTCACCGGGGTTGAGGGTGACGGTGGCGCCATCGAGCACCACCTTGACGCCGCGGCGCAGCGTCACATTGCGAAGAGTGATCATGGAACGTCCGAATGCGGTGGGACGTCCCCGCGGGTTCAGACCGGGCCGGGCAGGGCGCCGGGCGCGGTCAGCGCGTCGCGGGTGACGAGCAGCACCTGGTCGTCGCCGGCGCTGGTGGGCAGCCAGACGACCTCCAGGTGCGGAAAGGCGGCTTCGAAGAAGTCGCGCTCATGGCCGATCTCCAGCACCAGCACGGCGCCGGGGTTCATGTGCGCCGCGGCCTGGGTCAGCAGCGGGCGGATGAAGTCCATGCCGTCGTGTCCGCCGGCGGCATTGCCGGACAGGGCGAGCTGGGGTTCGGCGCGGTATTCCGGCGGCAGGGCCGCCATCGCTTCGGCATTCACATAGGGCGGGTTGCAGAGGATGAGGTCGAAGGTCTGGCCAGCCACGGCCGCGAGGCCGTCGCCCTGGGCCAGGCGGATGCGGTCGGCCAGGCCGTGCCGCTCGATGTTGATGCGGGCCACCGCCAGCGCGTCCTCGGACAGGTCGGCGCCGGTCACCTGCACCTCGGGCCAGGCCATCGCGGCCAGCACGGCCAGGCTGCCGTTGCCGGTGCACAGGTCCAGTACCGCGTGGGTCTGCTCGCTCAGCCAGGGGTCGATGGTGGCATCGGCCAGGCATTCGGCAATCAGCGAGCGCGGCACGATGACCCGCGGGTCCACCGTGAAGGGCACGCCCTGCAGCCAGGCTTCGCCGGTCAGGTAGGCGGCGGGCTGACGGGTGGCGATGCGGCGCTCGATCAGCTCGGCCGCCTGGGCCGCCTCGTCGGGCGGCACCGGCTGCTCGGCCACCTCGTCGAGCGCATCCAGCGGCAGGTTCAGCGACCACAGCACCAGCCAGGCGGCCTCGTCGAAGGCGTTGGCGGTGCCATGCCCAAACGAAACGCCCGCCTCGGTGAGGCGGGCGCTGCTGCGCTCGATCAGTTCCAGGACGGTCATGGGTCAGGCCAGCAGGGTTTCCAGGGTGCGGCGGTAGATGTTCTTCAGCGGCTCCACGCTGTCCACGGCCACATGCTCGTTGACCTTGTGGATGGTGGCGTTCACCGGGCCGAATTCCACCACCTGTTCGCACAGCTTGGCAATGAAGCGGCCGTCCGAGGTGCCGCCGGTGGTGGACAGCGCGGTGGTGACGCCGGTCTCGGCGCGGATGGCCTCGCTCAGCGCGTTGACCAGGCTGCCCACCGGGGTCAGGAAGGGCTCGCCGCCCAGCGTCCAGTCGATGCGCCACTGCAGTTCATGGCGGTCCAGCACCTGGGCCACGCGGGCCTTCAGGCCTTCCGGCGTGGAGGCGGTGGAGAAGCGGAAGTTGAAGTCCACCACCAGCTCGCCCGGGATCACGTTGGTGGCGCCGGTGCCGGCGTGGATGTTGGAGATCTGCCAGGTGGTGGGCGGGAAGTAGTCGTTGCCTTCGTCCCAGACCATGGCGGCCAGCTGGGCCAGTGCCGGCGCCGCCTCGTGCACCGGGTTGCGGGCCAGCTGCGGGTAGGCCACGTGGCCCTGCACGCCGGTGACGGTGAGCTTGCCGGAGAGCGAGCCGCGCCGGCCGTTCTTGATCATGTCGCCGAGCTTCTCGACGCAGGTGGGTTCGCCGACGATGCAGCAGTCCAGCGGTTCGCCGCGCTCGCGCAGCAGCTGCACCACCTTGACCGTGCCGTCGACCGAGGGCCCTTCCTCGTCACTGGTGATCAGGAAGGCGACGCGGCCGGCGTGGTCCGGGTGGGCCTGCACGAATTCCTCGGCCGCCACCACCATGGCGGCCACCGAGGTCTTCATGTCAGCGGCACCGCGGCCAAAGAGCTTGCCTTCGCGGTAGCTGGGCACGAAGGGGTCGCTGCCCCAGG
>JAYSCA010000594.1:0-2235 GCA_041915165.1 Ideonella sp. | reverse complement strand
CAAACCAGCGCAGCGTCTGCAGGCGCGAGGCCAGGCGCAGCAGCACCACCCGCAGGTCCTTGGAGAAGGCCAGCAGCATCTTGCGCACGCGCTCGGTCTGCTCGGCACGCTGGGCATCGCCCAGCTGGGCCTCGCGCGCGGCGCGCTGGATCTGCACCAGCTTGCGGGTCAGCACCACCAGGCTGGCGTAGGACGGCCCGAAGGCCTTCTCGACGATGTCCTCGGGGCGCTGCAGAAAGTCGGCGGCGTAGACCAGAAAGGCCGCGGCCTGCAGCGAGGGCCCGCCGCCGATGCTGGCCAGGATGGCCGCCACGCCCTGAGCGTGGGCGAAGGCATCCTCGCCGCTGTCGAGCACGCGACCGGCCAGCAGGGGCTCGGCAAAGGCGGTGGCCCGGTTCAGGGCGGTCAGGCCATCTTCGATCGATTGCGGCCGCGGCAGCGGTTCCGCCACCTCGCCGGCATCGGAGGCCAGCGAGACGATCGGCGCGGTCGGGCTCCGGGTTTCCGAAATGCTCCTCATGGCGCCAGCAGGAAGTCGCGCACCACGGCCACCTGGTCGGGGGCCACCAGCGTGGGGGCATGGCCCACGCCGACAAATTCATGCAGTTGCGCCCGCGGGCCGCGCTGGGTCATGGCCTCGGCCGTGGCCCGCGACAGCAGATCGGACTCGGCCCCGCGCAGCAGCAGCGTCGGGCAGCGCAGGCGGTCGTAGCCGGCCCACAGCGCGGCCTCGCCAGCGGCGATCAGCGCCGGCGTGAGCGCCAGAAAGCCCTGTCGGATCGCCGGGTCGTAATGGAGTTTGAAGCCCGCCCCGTCGGGCCGGATCTGGTGCTCGGTCAGCGCCAGCCACTGGGCCCGGGTGTGCGGGCCGAAGCCGTCCGAGATGGCCCACAGCGCGTCGGCCGCTTCGTCCAGGGTGGCCCAATGGGCCGGCTGGCCCAGGTACTGGCCAATGCGCTGCAACGACACCGGCTCGATGGTCGGGCCGACGTCGTTGAGCACCAGCCGGGTGATCGGCGAGCCGCTCAGGCTGGCCAGGCTCAGCCCAATCAAGCCGCCCATCGACGTGCCAACCCAGTGCAGCTCCTGCGCGTTCAGCCGCGCCAGCAGCGTCACCATGTCGGCCACGTAGAACGGCACCGCGTAGCCCATCGGGTCGGCCAGCCAGTCGGATTCGCCGCGGCCCACCACATCGGGGCAGACCACGCGGTACTCGCCGGCCATGGCCTGCGCCAGGGTGTCGAAATCCCGCCCCTGCCGCGTCAGCCCATGCACGCACAGCAGCACCTTCGGATTGGCCGGATCACCCCACTCGTGATAGGCCATGCGGTGCAGCCCGCGGCTGTCCAGGCATTGCACGAAATGCAGGCGGGGTGCTTGTTCGGTGAAGTCGTTCATGGTGTCATGCGTGGCAAGAATGGGCGCCACATAATCGACTGTAGCAACCTCGCAGCCCATCCACTTCAAGGAGACTTGCATATGCTCAAAGGAAAAACAGCCTTGGTCACCGGTTCCACCAGCGGCATCGGGCTGGGCATCGCCAAGGCGCTGGCCGCCGAAGGCGCCCAGGTGATGCTCAATGGCTTCGGTGACGTGGAGGCTGCAAAGGCCGAGGTGGCCGCGCTGGGCGTGGCGGTGGGCTATCACGGTGCCGACATGAGCAAGCCCGCCGAGATCGCGGACATGATCCAGGCCTGCCAGACCCAGTTCGGCGCGCTCGACATCCTGGTCAACAACGCGGGCATCCAGCATGTCGCGCCGGTGGACGAATTCCCGGTCGAGCGCTGGGACGCGATCATCGCGATCAACCTGTCCTCGGCCTTCCACACCACCCGGCTGGCCCTGCCGGGCATGAAGGCCCGCGGCTGGGGCCGCATCATCAACATCGCCTCGGTGCATGGCCTGGTGGCCTCGGCCAACAAGTCGGCCTATGTGGCCGCCAAGCACGGCATCATCGGCCTGACCAAGACCACCGCGCTGGAAACCGCCACCACCGGCGTGACCGCGAACGCCATCTGCCCGGGCTGGGTGCTGACCCCGCTGGTGCAGAAACAGGTGGATGCGCGCGCTGCCGCCAACGGCCTCTCGAACGAGGAAGCCAAGCGCCAACTGCTGGCCGAGAAGGAACCCTCGCTGCAGTTCACCACGCCCGAGGAGCTGGGCGCGATGGCGGTGTTCATGTGCTCGCCGGCGGCCCACAACCTGCGCGGCGCCGCCATCAACATGGACGGCGGC
>JAYSCA010000593.1:0-2237 GCA_041915165.1 Ideonella sp. | reverse complement strand
ACCGCGCTGGTCGTCAAGCAGGCCGCGCAGGAAGGGCTGAAGAACTTCAGCGTGCTGTGCTGCCATGTGCTGACGCCCGGCGCCATCGCCCACATCCTGGACGCGCCCGAAGCCCAGCAGTGGGGCGATGCGGTGGCGCTGGACGGCTTCGTCGGTCCGGCCCATGTGAGCATCGTGATCGGCTCGGCCCCCTACGAGGCCTTTGCCCGCGACTACCGCAAGCCGGTGGTCATCGCCGGCTTCGAGCCGCTGGACGTGATGCAGGCCATCCTGATGCTGGTGCGCCAGGTCAACGAAGACCGCGCGGAGGTGGAAAACGAGTTCACCCGCGCCGTCAGCCGCGAAGGCAACCACGCCGCGCAGGCAGTGGTGGCCGAGGTGCTGGAGCTGCGCGAGAGCTTCGAATGGCGCGGCCTGGGCGAGGTGGCCTACAGCGCGCTGCGCCTGAAGTCGGCCTATGCCGCCTTCGACGCCGAGAAGCGCTTCGGCCTGACGTACCGCCCGGTGGCCGACCACAAGCAGTGCGAGTGCGGCGCCATCCTGCGCGGGGTCAAACGACCCACCGACTGCAAGCTCTTCGGCACCGTCTGCACGCCCGACAACCCGATGGGCTCCTGCATGGTGTCCTCCGAAGGCGCCTGCGCCGCCCACTATGCCTACGGCCGGTTCCGAGACATCGCCATCGTCGCCGCCTGACCCGCCATGACCCAAAGAACCGACTACATCCGCCCGCTGGACTTCAAGCAGGGCCGCGTGGACATGAACCACGGCGCCGGTGGCCGCGCCAGCCTGCAGCTGATCGAGGAGTTGTTCGCCAAGGCCTTCGACAACCCGGCCCTGCGCGAGGGCAACGATGGCGCGGTGCTGGACGTGCCGCCCGGCCACCGCCTGGTGATGGCCACCGACGGCCATGTGATCTCGCCGCTGTTCTTCCCCGGCGGGGACATCGGCTGCCTGTCGGTGCACGGCACGGTCAACGACGTGGCGATGATGGGTGCCACGCCCACCGCCCTGTCGGCCAGCTTCATCCTGGAAGAGGGCTTTCCGCTGGCGGACCTCAAGCGCATCGTCGAATCGATGGCCGCCGCCGCGCGCGAGGTCGGCGTGCCCATCGTGACCGGCGACACCAAGGTGGTGGAGCAGGGACACGGCGACGGCGTGTTCATCAGCACCACCGGCCTGGGCCTGCTGCCGGCGGGCCGGAGCATCGGCGGCGCGAATGCGCGGCCGGGCGATGTGGTGCTGATCAGCGGCACGCTGGGCGACCACGGCGTGGCGGTGCTGTCGCAGCGCGAATCGCTGGCCTTCGACAGCGAAGTGGTGAGCGACACCGCGGCCCTGCACACCCTGGTGGCGGCGCTGCTGGCGGCCGTGCCCGAGGGCGCGGTGCGCACGCTGCGCGACCCGACCCGTGGCGGCCTGGCCACCACGCTCAACGAGATCGCCCGCCAGTCCGGCGTGGGCATGATGCTGGACGAGGCGCTGCTGCCCATCCAGCCCCAGGTGGACGCGGCCTGCGAGCTGCTGGGCCTGGACGCGCTCTACCTGGCCAACGAGGGCAAGCTGATCGCCATCGTCGCGCCGGAGGTGGCCGACACGGCGCTGGCCACGCTGCGCGCCCATCCGCTGGGGGCGAAGGCCGCCCGCATCGGCACGGTGCAGGAAGACCCCCACCACTTCGTGCAGATGCGCACGCGCTTTGGCGGGCAGCGGGTGGTGGATTGGTTGTCGGGGGAGCCTTTGCCTCGGATTTGTTGAGGTGGTTGTGTGTTGGCGATAGTGTGGCGTGACGTGGCGGCGGGAGGGAGCTACCGGCCTGTTCTGCTCCATGTCCCCCGCCCCGGCGGCGCCGGGGCTCCTCCTTTTACTTGCGCAGAACAGCCCGGCAGCCCCCTCCTGTCACGGTGGACGCAGAGGCCCGGCAACAGCCGCCGACGGTGACCGCTTGGGGCGCGGGGTGACTGGCGTAGCGAAGTCAAGGAGGAGCCCTGGGCTGGCCCAGGGCGGGGGACATGAGCGAAGGCAGTCACCCCGCGTCCCAGGCAGCGATCAAACCTATCCAGGTTTTCCCAAATTCGACCCCGCATTACCATCCCCGAAGCCATGAACCCCCCCGACCCCCAAGCCGCCGCGATGGACCCGCGTGATGACCTGCCGCTGGTGCTGGTGGTGGACGACGAGCTGCGCTCGCAGGAGGCCATGCGCCGCACGCTGGACGAGGACTTCCGCGTGCTCAC
>JAYSCA010000592.1:0-2238 GCA_041915165.1 Ideonella sp. | reverse complement strand
CAGGCCTTGGTGACGCCGAAGACCTTCTCGGGGTTGCCCTTCCAGATCTCGTCGTCGGTGATGACGGGCACGCCGATGCCCTTGACCACGGCCTGCTGGTTCCAGGGCTCGCCCACGCAGTAGCCGTTGATGGTGCCGGCCTCCATGGTGGCCGGCATCTGCGGCGGCGGGGTGACCGAGAGCAGCACATCGGCATTCTTGGTGCCGCTGATGTCGCCGGGGGTGTAGTAACCGGGGTTCAAGCCGCCGGCCGCCAGCCAGTAGCGCAGCTCGTAGTTGTGGGTGGACACCGGGAAGACCATGCCCATCTTGAAGGGCTTGCCTTCCTTCTTCCAGGCGTCGACCACCTTCTTCAGCGCATCGGCCTTGATCGGGTGGGCCACCTTGCCGCCCTGCATCGGCAGGTTCTTCTTCATCTCGGCCCAGACGGCGTTGGACACGGTGATGGCATTGCCGTTCATGTCCATGCTGAAGGCGGTGACGATGTCGGCCTTGGTGCCGAAGCCGATGGCCGCGCCCAGCGGCTGGCCGGCCAGCATGTGCGCGCCGTCGAGCTGGCCGTCGATCACGCGGTCCAGCAGCACCTTCCAGTTGGCCTGGGCTTCGAGCTGCACGTTCAGGCCCTCGTCCTCGAAGTAGCCCTTCTCGTATGCGATGACCAGCGGGGCGCAGTCGGTGAGCTTGATGAAGCCGAACTTCAGCGTCTCCTTCTCGGGCCGGCCAGCCTTCTGGGCCAGCGCGGGCAGGCTGAGGCCGGCGGAGCCCGCCAGGGCGGCGGCCCCGGCGACAAAGCGGCGACGATCGATCACGGTCTTGGACGAGGACATGGCTTCTCCTGAAGGCCTGGAAAGGGACGGGCGGGAAAAACAAAAAGCGTCTTCATCGGGCGCCGGCGCAGGCCGGGGGATGGAGACGCTTGGGGGGGACGCGCGCGGCAGGGGGCCACACGGTGGGGAGAGGGGAGGGCAGACCGTCGTTGGTCTGGCGCCTGGTGCGCAGCAGTCGGTGCGAGGCGAGTCGGTAAAAAAGAAGGCGTCTCCCGGCTCACCGGAACCGATGTCCGGGAGACGCCTGTGTCCAAAAACCGCTCTGGTACCTTACAACCTGACCGTGTGACCTGGACGGGTCACGGGGAAGTCATATGCAACCCGCGTGCCAGGGCTGTTTCCCCGGGGGCGCCCAGGGGCCAGCCGTTCCCCGTGCCTCAACATGTGCCATTGGTGCCCGTTTTAGGCGCATGGAGCGGCTGAACCGCACCAGAACAGGTGGGATCGGCGGCCCGGGGTCGGGGGCGGGCAGGGGCTTCGTACAATCGGCCCACCATGTCCTGCCCCGAAGAAGAATTCATCCTGACCCTGTCGTGCGTCGACACGACGGGCATCGTCCACAACGTCTCGGGCCTGCTCTACCAGGCCGGCTGCAACATCATCGACTCGCAGCAGTTCGGCGACGTGCAGGGCGAAGGTGCCACCGGCCTGTTCTTCATGCGGGTGCATTTCCAGGCGCCGCCGCACCTGGCCGATGTGGCCACGCTGGAAAACCTGTTCGCCCATGTGCGCGAGCAGTTCGGCATGGAGGCTCGCATCCGCGCCGCGGCCCAGCGCCCGCGCCTGCTGCTGATGGTCAGCCAGCACGGCCACTGCCTGAACGACCTGCTGTTCCGCTGGAAGAGCGGCCAGCTGGCGGTGGACATCCCGGCCATCGTCTCCAACCACACCACCTTCCAGTCCCTGGTCGAGAGCTACGGCATCCCGTTCCACCACCTGCCGCTGGTGGGCGGCTCGGACGCCGAGACCAAGCGCGCCCAGGAAAAGCAGATCGAGGGGCTGATCGCCTCCGAACGCATCGACCTGGTGGTGCTGGCCCGCTACATGCAGATCCTCTCGCGCGAGTTCTGCGAGCAGCTGCGCGGCCGCGCCATCAACATCCACCACAGCTTCCTGCCCAGCTTCAAGGGCGCCAAGCCCTATTACCAGGCCCATGCCCGCGGCGTGAAGCTGATCGGCGCCACCGCCCACTATGTGACGCCGGAGCTGGACGAGGGCCCGATCATCGAGCAGGACGTGGCCCGCGTGGACCACTCCCTCTCGGCCGAGGACCTGACCGCCGTTGGCCGCGACGTGGAGTGCGTGGTGCTGGCCCGCGCCGTGCGCTGGCACGTGGAGCGTCGCGTGCTGATCAACGGCCACAAGACGGTGGTCTTCCGCTGACCCCCTGACCTTGCCCTTTTCGGAGCCT
>JAYSCA010000591.1:0-2241 GCA_041915165.1 Ideonella sp. | reverse complement strand
TGGCCTGCCCGGTCACCATCGCCCTGGGCATGCCGGCCAACGAACGCATGGACACGCTGGTGGAGAAGGCCACCGAGCTGGGCGTGCAGGCGATCCAGCCGCTGATGTGCGCCCGTTCGGTGCTGAAGCTCTCCGGCGAGCGGGCCGAGAAGCGCCGCGCCCACTGGCAGGGCGTGGCCGAGGCGGCGGCCGAGCAGAGCGGTCGCACCCGGGTGCCGACCGTGGCCCCCATCCAGTCCTTCGACACCTGGCTGGCCCAGGCGGCCAGCACCCCCGGCCTGCGCCAGGTGCTGAGCTTCGGCCCCGACGCCGCCGGCCCGGCCACGCTGCTGCAGGCGCATGGGCCGGTGCTGCTGCTGTCCGGCCCCGAGGGCGGGCTGGATCCGCGCGAGGAAGACCTGGCCCGCCAGGCCGGCTTCCAGCCGCTCAGCCTGGGGCCGCGCGTGCTGCGCGCGGACACCGCCCCGCTGGCCGCGCTCAGCCTGCTGGCCCTGGCCGGGGGTTGAACCCTGCGGCGTGCACGCCACGCCGGCCGGACCTCTGGCACACCGCACCCGCCGCGCCATCCCCCCGGACGTGACAGGGACACGCGGGCGGGCCATGCTCCCGACCTCGATCATCAATTTCTCAGGATGGAGAACCGCATGGGACTGCTGGATGCAATGACGGGCCTGCTGAACAACGCCGCTGGCGGCGGAGGCCAAAGCGACCTGATGACCATCGCCAGCCAGCTGCTGGACAGCAACGCACCGGGCGGTGGCCTGGGCGGGCTGGTGCAGCAATTCGAGCAGGGCGGCCTGGGTCAGGTCATCGGGTCCTGGATTTCGAACGGCCAGAACCTGCCGATCAGCGCCGAGCAGCTGCAGTCGGTGCTGGGTGGCCATCCGGCCCTGGCCGGCCTGCTGCAACAAGCGCAGGGCCCGCAGGGTCAGGCCTTGCTGGGCCAACTGGCCCAGGTGCTGCCGGCGCTGGTGAACCAGATGACGCCGCAGGGTCAGCTGCCCGCCACGCCCGCGGAGGCGCCCGATCTGGGCAGCCTGCTGGGTGGGCTGAGCGGCCTGCTCAAGGGCTGAGCGCCCCCAAGGCTCAGGCGGCTGCGGCGCCGTCCGGGCCTTTGCGCGCCGAGCCGGCCACCATGTCGAAGCGGAACAGCCGGCACTCGATCGGCCCGTTCCACATCGGGATGCGCCGGCTTTCCTTCAGCCGCATCAGGCTGGGCAGCTTGGCCTCGGGCGTCAGCACCCAGGCCGTCCAGCCGCTGTAGCCCTTCTTCCAGTGGGCGGCCAGGCGGGCGTAGAACTCGCCGGCATCGGCCGCGCCCTCGAACTTCTCGCCCTGGGTGCCGCCCTGGCCGGAGCCCTTGGGCGCGATGCGCTCGCCATAGGGCGGGTTCATCAGCAGGGTGCCATGGTCGGCCGGCGCCGGGCGCTGCAGTGCGTCGGCGGTCTTGAACTCGATGGCGTGCGTCACGCCGGCCCGCTCGGCATTGCGCGTGGCGAAGTCGGTCATGCGGAAGGACACGTCGCCCGCCCACACCGGCACCGCCGGCGCATGCACCTCGCCCTGGGCGGCGGCCTTCATCTCGCGCCAGGCCGACAGCTGATCGCGGAAGGGCAGCAGGCGCTCGAAGGCGAAGCGGCGCTGCAGGCCCGGCGCGATGCCGCAGGCGATCTGCGCGGCCTCGATGGCGATGGTGCCGGCGCCGCAGCAGGGGTCCAGCAGGCCGCCGTCCTCGGGTCGGCCGCGCCAGCCGATGGCCGCCAGCATCGCCGCGGCCAGGGTTTCCTTCAGCGGCGCCTCGCCCTTGGCCTCGCGCCAGCCGCGCTTGAACAGCGCCTCGCCGGACAGGTCCACGCTCAGGCTGGCATGGTCCGGGCCCAGGTGCAGCACCAGCGACAGGTCGGGGTGGTGGGTGTCCACGCTGGGCCGCTCGCCGCAGGCCTCGCGCATCTGGTCGCAGACGGCGTCCTTGATGCGCAGGGCCGCGAAGTTCAGGCTCTGCAGCGGCGAGCGCCAGGCGTTGGCGTCGACCCGCAGCGTCTGCTTGGGCGTGATCCAGTCGCTCCAATGCACCCGGCGCGCCAGGTCGTAGAGGTCGTGCTCGTTGGCGTAACCGCCCTCGGCCACCTGCCACAGCACGCGCTGCGCCAGCCGGCTGCCCAGGTTCAGGCGCATGGCCTCGCGCAGGCCGCCGTCGACATAGACGCCGCCGCGCCCGGGCTCGACCCGGGCCTGCGGACC
>JAYSCA010000590.1:0-2242 GCA_041915165.1 Ideonella sp. | reverse complement strand
GCGCCACGCCGGCCACCAGCCGGCCCAGCGAGGCCATCTTCTCGCTGTGCAGCAGCTGGGCCTGGGTGCGCTTGAGCGCCTCGTGGGCCTCCTGCAGCGCGCGGTAGGCGCGCTTCAATTCGCCCAGTGGCCGGCCCACGCAGACATGGCCGATCACCCGGCCCTGGTGGTCCAGGCGCGGCGTGCAGTTGAAGTCCACCGGCACCGCCTGACCCTGGGCATCGGCCAGCGCCACCTCCACCACCGCGCCGTCGCGCAGGGACTGGCTCTGGGCCAGGGCCTCGCGCATGCGGCGGGCGTCCTCGCCCTGCGGGCCGCCCAGCATCAGCGCCGCGGCCGGCGTGCCGCGCAGCGCGGCGTCGGGCCGGCCCACCAGCGCGCACAGGGCGGCGTTGGTTTCCTCGATCAGGCCCTGCTGGTCGCAGGCCAGCAGCACGTCGCTCATGGCCGTGAGCAGGCTCAGGATGAACTGCTGCGTGCGCTCCAGCTCGGCATTCTTCTCCTCGCGCGCGGCCTCGTCGGCCAGCAGCTGGGCATAGACCTCGTCCATCTTGTGGATCACGTCCAGCCAGGTGGATTCGTCCACGCCGTCCAGCGGCATCGGGGGCAGCAACGGCAGGTCCGGGCGCGTCTCGCTCATGGTCGGTTCCTCAGTGCACCGTGCAGACCATGCAGGGGTCGAAGCTGCGCACGATGTGCTGCACCGCCACCGGCGTGGTCTCGCCCGGGCGCACCGGGGCGTCCACCAGTGCGGCCTCCAGCGGGCCGGGCTGGCCGGCCGCGTCGCGCGGGGAGAAGTTCCAGCTGGTCGGCGCGATGATCTGGTACTGGGCGATGCGCCCGCGCTCCACCCGCAGCCAGTGGCCCAGCGCGCCGCGGGCGGCCTCCACCAGGCCCATGCCCTCGGCCTGCTCGGGCAGGGGGCAGGGCGCGCACCAGGGCTCGCGCGGCTGCAGGGCCTGCAGCCAGCCTTCCATCCACACCACCAGTCGGGTCAGCTCCAGCACCCGGGCCAGCACCCGGGTGTGCACGGTGCTGCCCCAGCGGGCCACCGCGTCGCGCACCAGGGGCTGGCCGGCCGCCAGCTGGCGGGCGACGGCGCCGCACTCGGCCACCTCGCCAGCCAGGCGGGGGGCCTTGTTCCAGCTGTAGGCGCCGGGCTTGTCGGCCGCGGGCTGGGTCAGGCCCTGGGCGGGCGGGCGGGGCGCGGTGTCGCCCTCGTTGAGCCAGGCGTGGGTGGCGTCTTCGGTGATGGCGGCCACGTCCAGTGGCCCCAGCGCACCCTGGCGGAACACGCCCTGCGGCACCACGCGCGCGCCGTCGGGCTGGACGAAGCTGCCGTGGCTGAGCCAGCGGCCCGGTCCCGGGCCCATCGTGCTCAGGCCCAGGTCGGCGCCAATCTGCAGGAAGAAGGGCAGGTCGGCGTGCAGGCGCGGCGCGGCCCAGGCCTGCAGCGCGGCCTCGTCGGGCAGGGCCTGGAAGGCCTCCAGCGTGTCGCCCAGCAGGGTCTGCTCCAGAAAGGTCCGCAGCTCGCGCACCCGCGAGAGCAGGCGCAGCCGCTCGGCCGGCTCGACGGCCCGGCTGCTGCCGCCGGGCTGGATGCTGTGGGTGTGCGGCCACTTGCCGCCCAGCGTGCCCATCAGCGTGAACCAGCGCTGGCGGGCGGCCAGGGCCGCGCGGCCGCGCTCGCCCGCCTGGGCGGCAAAGCGGCGCAGGGCCTCGGCGTGCCAGGGCCGGTCGGCATAGACCGGCCGGGTGAAGTCCGGCAGGAAGAAGAGGTAGAAGTGGCTCAGGTGGTCGGCCGCGTTCTCGCAGGCCAGCATCAGGTTCAGGGCATGGCGGCCGTTGGGCGTGGGCGCGATGCCCGCGGCGTCGGCCAGCGCGGTGGCGGCGGCCACCGATTGCGAGACCGAGCAGATGCCGCAGATGCGCGGCACGATGACCAGCGCGTCCATCGGGTCGCGGCCCAGCAGCAGGTTCTCGAAGCCGCGGTACATGGGCGAGACCACGCGGGCCTCGCGCACGCGGCCGGCGTCCAGTTCCAGCTGGACCTCCAGGTCCCCTTCCACCCGGTTGAACGGGCCCACGATCAGACGGCTCATCGGTGTTCCTGTGGGCGCTTCAGCGGTGGGTCTTGCGCGCCACCGGCGGCACGACGACGTGGTCGGCGGTGGCGTTGCGCTTGACCCGCGTGGGCGTGGCGCTCTTGGACAGCGAGGCCAGCGCCACGAACCAGGCCTTG
>JAYSCA010000589.1:0-2250 GCA_041915165.1 Ideonella sp. | reverse complement strand
GGCAAGATGGCATCCTCCCCACCCAGAACGCCACCCCACCCATGTCCCCAATCGACCGCCCCCGCACCGCCCTGCTGCTGATCGACGTGCAGGCCTCCTTCACCGCCCGGCCCTACTGGTCCACCGCCGAGCTGCCCGCCTTTCTGGCCGCGACGAACCGGCTGCTCGATGGCGCCCGGCAGGCCGGCCTGCCGATCGTGCGCATCCTGCACACCGACGGACCGGACCGCGCCGACAACCCCTTCGCCCGGGCCAGCGGGCTGGTGCGGCCGCTGGACGGCCTGCGGGCTGTCGAGCCGGCCTGCACGGTGGAAAAGCACCGCCACAGCGCCCTGGTCGGCACCGGCCTGGGTGACTGGCTGCATGCGCGGCGCATCACCCGGCTGATCGTGGCCGGCATCCGCACCGAGCAGTGCTGCGAGACCACCACCCGCCACGCCAGCGACGAAGGCTGGGAGGTGGACTTTGTGACCGAAGCCACACTGACCTTCGACATGACCACGCCCGCGGGCGAGCGCCTGTCGGCGGCCCAGATCCGCGAGCGCACCGAGACCGTGCTGAGCGGCCGCTTCGCCACCCTTTGCACGGTGGACCAGGCGCTGGCCCGCGCCGCCACACCGGAAGCGGTGACGCCATGAGCCTGCGCGTGCACCTGCTGATGTTCGACCAGGTCGAGCTGCTGGACTTCGCCGGACCCTACGAGGTCTTCACCACCGCCAACCGGGTGGCACGACGCGATGCGCCCGAGGCCCCCGCGCCCTTCCAGCTGCACACGGTGTCGCCCGACGGACAGGCGGTGCGGGCCCGCGCCGGTCTGCGCCTGGAGCCGGACGGCGCCCTGGCCGACGCCCCCGCGGCCGATCTGCTGCTGGTGCCGGGCGGGGTGGTCGAGGCCCTGCAGGCCGACGCGGCCTTCCTCGACCGCCTGCGGCGGCAAGGCCAGGCGGCGCGCTGGGTCGCCTCGATCTGCACCGGCGCCTTTCTGCTGGCCGACGCCGGGCTGTTGCACGGCACCGAGGCCACAACCCACTGGGAAGACCTGGACGCGCTGGCGCACCAGCATCCCCACCTGCGGCTGCGCCCCGACCGACGCTGGGTGGACACGGGCCGGGTGCTGAGCTCGGCCGGCATCGCCGCCGGCCTGGACCTCAGCCTGCACCTGGTGCGACGGCTGGCCGGTGCGGAGCTGGCCCGCCGCACGGCCCGACAGATGGACTACCCGTGGCACGACAGCGACTGAGCCCCGTGACCCGGCCGGTGAACCTGCTGTTCATCGTGCTGCCCGACACCTTGCTGCTGGACCTGGCCGGCCCGGCCGAGGCGTTCCGGCTGGCCAACCAGCAGTGCGCCCGGCGGGGCTGGCCGCCGGCCTTCCGGCTGCGCTTTGCCGGGCCGCAGGCGCAGGTGCATTCCTCCGTCGGTCTGACACTGGCCGAGCTGGAACCCCTGCCCGCCACGCTGGCGCCGCCCACCTGGGTGCTGCTGCTGGGCCGCCCCGGGGATGCCCTGCAGGTGGTCCAGCGCCAGCCCGCCTGGCTGGACACGCGCGACTGGCTGGCCCGCACACTGGCGCCGGCCCTGGCGGCCCCGGACACGCCGCACCGCCTGCTCACGGTCTGTGTCGGCGCCCTGCTGGCCGCCGACGCGGGCCTGCTGGGCCAGCGCAACGTCACCACCCACCACGAGCTGCTGGCCGACCTGCGGCGCCTGGCCCCGGCCGCCCAGGTGCGGGCCAACCGGGTGTTCGTGCAGGACGGTCCGGTCTGGAGCAGCGCCGGCATCACCGCGGGCATCGACCTGGCGCTGCACCTGATCGGCCAGGTGCTGGGCGAAGGGCTGGCCTCGGCGGTGGCCCAGGTGATGGTGGTCTTTCACCGCCGGGGCCAGGAGGATCCGGAACGATCGCCCCTGCTGGCCGGCCGCCGGCATCTGCACCCGGCCGTGCACGCGGTCCAGAACGCCGTGGTCGAAGCGCCGGCCGAGGACTGGACGCTGGAGCGCATGGCGGCCGAAGCCCATGTCACCCCGCGCCACCTGACGCGATTGTTCCGCCAGCATGCCGGGCTGTCGCCACGCGCCCACGTCGAATGGGTGCGCCTGACCCTGGCCCGGGAGGCCTTGGCCGCCGGTCTGTCCCGGCCGCGCGCCTGGGCCCTGGCCGGCTTCAGTTCGGAGCGGCAGTGGCGACGGGCGGCAGCACGCCATCCAGCGCCAGCCCCTGGGCCCGAAGATCCGCCAGCAGACGCGGCG
>JAYSCA010000588.1:0-2258 GCA_041915165.1 Ideonella sp. | reverse complement strand
ACCCGCAGGCGCCGGGTGGCCTCGAAGCCATCCATCTCGGGCATCTGGATGTCCATCAGCACCGCGTCGAAGCCGGTCGGCTCGTCCCGCACCCGGTTCACCGCTTCGCGGCCGTTGGGCGCCAGCACCACCTCGGCCCCGGCACCGCGCAGCGCCTGCTCGATCACCAGCTGGTTGACCTCGTTGTCCTCGGCCACCAGCAGCCGCAGCCCCTGCAGGGGTTGGTGGCCGGCCGGCGGCGCGGGGTCGCGCAGGTCCAGCGGCAGCGTGGCCATGGCCACCGGCCGCAGCGGCAGGCGCAGCACAAAGCAGCTGCCCTGGCCCAGCTGGGAACTCACCTGGATCTCGCCGCCCATCAGCTCGGCCAGCCGGCGGCTGATGGTCAGCCCCAGCCCGGTGCCGCCATAGCGCCGGGTGGTTGAGGCGTCGGCCTGGTGGAAGGGGGCGAACAGCTGGTCGAGCTGCTCGGCGCTCATGCCAATGCCGGTGTCGCTCACCGCGATCACCAGCTGCTCGTCGGCCACCTCGGCGCGCACCTCGATCTGGCCGGCGGAGGTGAACTTCAGCGCGTTGGACAGCAGGTTGGCCAGGATCTGCTGCAGGCGCAGCGGGTCGGTCAGGCAGGCGTCCGGCAGGTTGTCGGCCAGCGCGATCTGCAGCGACAGACCCTTGGCGCGGGCCCCTTCGCGGATCATGTCGACCGAGGCCTCGATCAGCTGGCGCGGGTTGGCGGGGATGGACTCCACATCCAGCCGCTCGGCCTCGATCTTGGAGAAGTCCAGCACGTCGTTGATGATGCCGAGCAGCAGGCGGCCGGCTTCCAGGATGCGCTGGTAGCTGGGCTCCGCGGGGGTGCCGCGGGCCTGTTCCAGCCCCAGCTGGGCAAAGCCCAGGATGGCGTTGAGCGGGGTGCGGATCTCGTGGCTCATGTTGGCCAGGAACTCGCTGCGGTGGCGGGCCTGGCGCTCGGCCAGTTCGCGGGCGGCTTCGCGTTCCGTCTCCAGCGCGTGGCGCTCGGACACATTGCGGATCACCGCGACCACGTCCTCGCCGGCCGGCACCAGGCGGGCTTCGAAGGCCTGCGGGCCCTGGCCGGTGGTGACCTCGTACTCGACCGTGACCGGCTGGTGCTGCCGAACCGCCCGGTGCAGGCCGGCCAGCAGCACGTTGGCGGCCTGGGGGGGCAGCACCTCGTCGACATGCAGGCCGATCTGTTCGTGCGCCGGCCGCAGCAGGTCGGCCGAGTTGCCGGCCCGCGCATCCAGCATCCGACCGTCCGGGGACAGGCGGAAGTACATGTCCGGCAGGGCCTCGAACAGGCTGTTCAGCTCGGCGGTGCGGCGGGCCACCTCGCGCTCCAGCAGCTCGGCCTCGGCCTCCAGCTGGCGGGTGGCCAGCTTCTGGTAGGTGATGTCGACGAAGGAGGCGAGCAGGTAGTCCTGGGCGCCAATGCTCATGCGGGTGGCCGAGAAGGCGATGTCCACCAGCTCGCCGTTGCGGCGCAGCAGGCGCAGGTCCCGGCCCTTGACCCGCCGGCCGTCCGTCAGGGTCGAGGACAGGGCGTCGCCCGGGTCAGCGTCGTCGGGCAGCAGGCCCAGCTCGGTCACGCCGTGGCCGATCACCTCGTCGATGCGCTGGCCGAACAGCTCCAGCCAGGCGGCGTTGACGTCCACCACGTGCAGGTCGTTGGCCCGGCACAGCAGCATGCCCACCGGGCTGGTCTGGAACATCTGCGCAAAGCGCATCTCGCTGTCCTGCAGCGCGGCCACGGCCACCCGGCGGGTGGTTTCGGCCTCGGCCGCCGCCAGCGCCAGGCTGACCTGGCCGGCCAGCCGCTCCAGCAGCGCGGTTTCCTCGGTGCCCAGCCGGTCGCCGGTGATGCACAGCAGCGCACGCCGCTGGCTGCCCACCCGCAGCACCAGCGCCACCCGGGTGTCGCCCAGGGCCTCGGGGTCGTCCAGCAGGTGCTCCACCACGGTGGCACCCTGCTGCCAGGCCCGCGCCTCCAGGCTGCCGGCTGGGTCCTGGCGCAGCGGCACTGGGGTGGGGGGGGCGATGAAGCCGGCGTGGGCCACTGGCAGCAGCCAGTCTTCGGTGGCGTCGGCCTGACCGATCCAGGCCTCGTACAGGCTGCCCTCGGACTTGAGGGCACCGCAGACCACGCCGAACAGCGTCACGGCGTCGCGGGTCAGCGCCGAGGCCTCCTGGACGCGGGCCAGCACGCGGTAGAGCCGGTTCAGCCGGCTCAGCCGCTCCTC
>JAYSCA010000587.1:0-2268 GCA_041915165.1 Ideonella sp. | reverse complement strand
CCTGCCGGTGATGCGCGGTCTGCTGGCCCTGGCCCGCGGCGAAGCCGAACAGGCCGTGGCCACGCTGCAGGCGGTGCGACCGCTGACCCGCCGGCTGGGTGGCAGCCATGTGCAGCGCGACCTGATCGACCAGAGCCTGATGGCCGCGGCGGCCCAGGCCACCCACGCGCCGGTGGGCCGGGCGCTGCTCAACGAACGGCTGATGGCCAAGCCCGCCACGCCGCTGACCCGGCGCTGGGCCGAACGGCTGCGGCTGAGCCTGTCCTGAGCGTGGTCAGTGGCGCGGTAGGCGCGCCGCGTGCTCCAGCCACTGCGCCAGGGCCTGAGCCAGGTCGGGGCGGCTGAAGCCACAGCCCTCGTCGCCCAGCATGGCCGCGGTGTCCAGCGGCTGCAGCAGACGTTCCAGCACGCTTTCGTAGCGCTCGGGCAGGCCGTTCCATTCGAGTGCGGCCAGACGGAAGCGGGCGCAGACCACATCGGGCTCCAGGGCACCGGTGGACCACTGGTCCAGCGTGGTGCGCAGACGGTGCACGGTACGGGTCGGGTCATGCAACATCATGGTGGTCTCCTCAAGGCGCGGCACACCAGAACAGGGCAGGCCTGGGCCGCCTCAGGCCGTGGATCAAGCCCTGGAGCGCGTCGCCAGCAGGTTCAATGCCAGCCCACCCAGCACCAGCCCCGCCGCCCCCAGTTTCCAGGGCGGCAGCGGCTCGCCCAGCAGGGCACTGGAGGACAGCATGCCGAACACCGGCACCAGCAACGCCATAGGGGCCACAGTAGCAGCCGGATAGCGCGCCAGCAACCAGTTCCAGCCCCCATAGCCGAACAAGGTGTTGCCCACGGCCTGCCAGACCACCGCCGCCCAGGCCACGGCGCTGGCGGCCCCGATCTGCTGCAGCAGGTGGGACGGCCCGCCTTCGGTGGCCAGGCTGATGCCGGTGAGCGGCAGCACCGCCGTCAGGCTGGACCAGACCATGAAGCCGATGGGATCGACCTTGCCGGCCGAGCGGGCCACCAGATTGGCCACCGCCCAGCTCAGCGCGGCCCCCAGCACCAGCATCAGGCCCAGCGAGCTCACCCCGGCCGCCCCGGCCGCACCGCTGACGTGCAGGCCAATCAGCCCCATGCCGGCCACTGCCAGCGCAAAGCCCAGGCCCTGCAGCGGCCGCAGCCCCTCGCCGCGCAGCAGCATCGCCAGGCCGATGGTGAAGAAGACCTGCGTCTGGATGACCAGCGAGGCCAGACCGGGCGAGATGTCCGAGCGCATGGCCAGGTACAACAGGCCGAACTGCCCCGCCCCCAGCAACAGGCCGAAGCTGGCCAGCGTGCGCCAGGGCGTGGCCGGCCGGGCGATGAAGGGCAGGAACGGCAGCGAGGACAGGGCGAAGCGCAGCGCCGCGAAGGCAAAAGGCGGCAGTTCGGCCAGCCCCCAGCGAATGACCACGAAGTTGGTACCCCAGACCGCGACGACGGCCAGGGCGAGCAGCAGGTGACGCAAGGGCATAAGCCGGCCAGTGTAGGTGCCCCCAGGGAACCCCTGACCGCTTCCCTGACTCCCTCTGTTCAGGCACCAAGTCCCCTCCATTTGTGGGGGAGGTGAACCCACAAGCGTTTGTATGCTTGTCAGCCTGGCTTTTTGGAGCATGTTGAGATGATGTTTGCGATCCGCCGCCGTGACTGGCTGCGACAGCTGGGCGTGCTGGCCGCCAGCACCGGGCTGCCGGCCTGGTCGGTGGCAGCGTCCACGCTGCGCGTGGCCCCGATGACCCTGCAACAGCGCACCCTGGCCAACGGCCTGCAGGTGCTGTCCCAGCCCGGTGGGGGTGGGGGCCGCGTGAGCGTGCAGGTGTGGTACCGCGTCGGCGGCAAGGACGACCCGCAGGGCCGCTCGGGCTTTGCCCACCTGTTTGAACACCTGATGTTCAAGAGCACGGCCCACCTGAAGGCCGAACAGTTCGACCGGCTGACCGAGGACGTGGGCGGCGAGAACAACGCCTTCACCGCCGAGGACACCACGGCCTATTTCGAGACGGTGCCCTCGCATCACCTGGAGCGCCTGCTCTGGGCCGAGGCCGAGCGCATGTCCACCCTGAACGTGGACGAGGCGAACTTCAAGAGCGAGCGCGCCGTGGTGGAGGAGGAATTCCGCCAGCGCGTGCTGGCCAACCCCTACGGCCGGCTGTTCGAGGCCATTGCGCCCAACGGCTACCTGCAGCACCCGTACAAGCGGCCGGTGATCGGCAGCATCGAGGACCTGGAAGCCGCCTC
>JAYSCA010000586.1:0-2272 GCA_041915165.1 Ideonella sp. | reverse complement strand
GCTGCGCGAGGACCTGGAGGAACTGGTGGCCCACGCCCACGGCCTGGGCTACTACACCAACCTGATCACCTCCGGCATCGGGCTGACCGAGGCCCGCGCCCGGGCGCTGAAGGAGGCCGGGCTGGACCACATCCAGCTCTCCTTCCAGGACTCCACCCGCGAGCTCAACGACTTCATCAGCTCCACCCGCACCTTCGAGCTCAAGAACAAGGTGGCCGGCATCATCAAGTCGCTCGGCTACCCCATGGTGCTCAACTGCGTGATGCATCGCTTCAACCTGCCGCACGTGGGCCGCATCATCGAGATGGCCGAGCGCATGGGGGCCGACTACCTGGAGCTGGCCAACACCCAGTACTACGGCTGGGCCTGGCTCAACCGGGAGGCCCTGATGCCCACCCGCGACGAGCTGCGCGACGCCGAGGCGATGGTGATGGCCTACCGCGAGCGGGGCTCCTCGCGCATGAAGGTGCTGTGGGTCTCGCCCGACTACGCCGATGCCAAACCCAAGCCCTGCATGGCCGGCTGGGGCGCGGTGTTCCTGGTGGTGGCCCCCGATGGCCTGGCCTTGCCCTGCCACAGTGCCCGCATGCTGCCCGGGCTGGACTTCCCCAACCTGCGCGACACCTCCGTGCGCGAGGCCTGGGTCGAGAGCCAAGGCTTCAATGCCTACCGCGGTCAGGACTGGATGGACCCGACCTGCGGCAGCTGCGACGAGCGCCACACCGACCTGGGCGGCTGCCGCTGCCAGGCCTTCCTGGTCACCGGCCATGCGGCGGCCACCGATCCGGTCTGTCCGAAGAGCCCGGCCCGCGGAATGATCGATGCCGTGCTCGATGGGGCCCGCCAACGCGGTGCCGCCGCCACGGCGCCGCTGCGCTTCGTGCCGGGGGCGGCCAAGGCCGGCGGGCTGGTGTTCCGGGGCGACGCGGCCTCCCTGGCCCTCTCGGCGGATCCGGCGCCCACGCCGGCTGGCGCATGTTGAGCGTGCGGGGGCTGACCCAGCGCTACGGCACCCTGGTGGCCCTGGACCGCCTGGACCTGGACATCCCGGCGGGCAGCTTCACCGCGCTGCTGGGTCCCAATGGGGCCGGCAAGAGCACGCTGTTCCAGGTGCTCACCGGCCTGTTCGCGGCCGACGAGGGGGAGGTGACCGTGGCCGGCTGCTCGCTGGCCCGTCAGCCCACCCAGGCCCTGGCGCGCTTGGGCGTGGTGTTCCAGCAGCCCTCCTTGGACCTGGACCTCAGCATGCGGCGCAACCTGTCCTTCCATGCCCGGCTGCATGGCCTGGTGGCCGCCGATGCAGCGGCCCGCATCGAGGCGCTGGCCGTGCGCCTGCGGCTGACCGGGCAGCTGGACCAGCCGGCGCGGGCGCTCTCGGGCGGGCAGCGCCGCAAGGTGGAACTGGCGCGGGCTCTGCTGCACGCCCCGGCCCTGCTGCTGATGGACGAGGCCACCGTGGGCTTGGACCCGCGCTCGCGCCAGGAGCTGCTGGCCGACCTGCAGGCCGGCGTGCGCGAGCAGGGCCTGACCGTGCTGTGGGCCACCCATCTGGTGGACGAGGCCACCCAGGCCGACCGGGTGCTGGTGCTGCACCACGGCCAGTTGCTGGCGGACGGTTCACCCGCCGACGTCACGGCCGCCCTGGGGGGCGACACCCTGGAGGCGGCCTTCCTCCACGCCACCCGGCATTGACCTCACCCACGGTCGGATTCGCCATGCGTTCACCCCAGCCGGTCACCGTGCAGACGCCGCGCCGCCAGGGCCCGCTGGGCCATGTCGCCAGCGGGGTGGGGGCCATCGTCGGCCGCGAGCTGCAGCGCTTCGTGCAGCAGCGTGGTCGCCTGGTCTCGGCGCTGGTGCGGCCGCTGCTGTGGCTGGCGGTGTTCGCCGCGGGCTTCCGCCACGACCTGGGCGCCCAGCCCACCGCACCCTATGGCGACGCCGTGCCCTACGACACCTACGTGTTGCCCGGCCTGATGGGCATGGTGATGCTGTTCAACGGCATGCAGTCCTCGCTGGCGCTGGTCTATGACCGCGAGATGGGCCTGATGCGCCTGCTGCTCACCGCACCGCTGCCGCGCCCGCTGCTGCTGGGCGCACGGCTGCTGGCCGCTGCCGTGCTGAGCCTGGTGCAGGTGGCGGCCTTCCTGGCGGTGGCTGCACTGATGGGCCCCACGCTGCCCTGGCAGCCGCTGGCGGCCCTGGGCGGGCTGCTGGCCCTGCTGACCAGCGCGCTGATGCTGGCCGCGCTGGGCCTGCTGCTGTCGGTCAC
>JAYSCA010000585.1:0-2286 GCA_041915165.1 Ideonella sp. | reverse complement strand
AGAGCCTGGCCGAGCCGGACCTGGTGGGCGAGGCCACCGCGGTGATCGAGGCCATGAAGGCCCGTGGCGCCGAGGTGCCCATCCCCGTGGACGTGGTCTGCGCCAAGACCTTTGCCGCCGATGCGCCGGCCACCGTCAAGGCCGCCACCGACGTGGCCGACGACGACCTGATCCTGGACATCGGCCCGAAGACGGCGGCCCTGCTGGCGGACAAGCTCAAGGCGGCCGGCACCATCGTCTGGAACGGCCCGGTGGGCGTGTTCGAGTTCGACGCCTTCGCCCATGGCACCGAGACCATCGCCCGGGCCATCGCGGCCAGCGAGGCCTTCAGCATCGCCGGCGGTGGCGACACGCTGGCGGCCATCGCCAAGTACGGCATCGAGAAGGACGTGGGCTACATCTCGACCGGCGGTGGCGCCTTCCTGGAGGTGCTGGAGGGCAAGACCCTGCCGGCCTTCGCGATCCTGAGCCAGCGCGCCCAGGGCTGAGATCCGGTGCACTGGCGGCCGGGAAGGCCGCGCCCGGGGCGGGACATGGCGTCATGCAAGTTATGCATGATTGACCCCCGACAAGGGGAACCGCCCTCGGTCAGGAATAGATTGTGCGTCCGCTGCCGCGGATGCCTCCGGCCATCGGGGCCCCTGGCATCCACGCACCTTTTTGACGCCATCGTTCATGACCAAGCCTTCTCTTTCGCCTGCCGAACAAGCCCTGCGCGACGCTGCGCTGGAATACCACCGCAGCCCGACGCGCGGCAAGATCGCCGTCACGGCGACCAAGCCGCTGGCCAACCAGCGTGACCTGAGCCTGGCGTATTCGCCCGGTGTGGCCTATGCCTGCCTGGCGATCGAGGAGGACCCGTCGCTGGCGGCCGACTACACCTCGCGCGCCAACCTGGTCGGCGTGGTGACCAACGGCACCGCCGTGCTGGGCCTGGGCAACATCGGCCCGCTGGCCGGCAAGCCGGTGATGGAAGGCAAGGGCTGCCTGTTCAAGAAGTTCGCCGGCGTCGACGTGTTCGACATCGAGCTGGCCGAGCACGACCCCGACAAGCTGGTCGACATCATCGCCGCGATGGAGCCCACGCTGGGCGGCATCAACCTCGAGGACATCAAGGCTCCCGAGTGCTTCTACATCGAGAAGAAGCTGCGCGAGCGCCTGTCGATCCCCGTCTTCCACGACGACCAGCACGGCACGGCCATCATCTCCAGCGCCGCGCTGCTCAACGGCCTGGAACTGGTGGGCAAGAAGATCAGCGAGGTCAAGCTGGCCGTCTCCGGCGCCGGTGCCGCCGCCACCGCCTGCCTGGACCTGATGGTCAGCCTGGGCGTGAAGACCGAGAACATCTTCGTCTGCGACTCCAAGGGTCTGATCCAGAGCGAGCGCGCCGACGCGCTGGCCGGCAAGCTCGACGAATCCAAGCAGCGCTTCTGCCAGAAGACCGCCGGCCGCACCCTGGCCGATGCGGTCAAGGACGCCGATGTCTTCCTGGGCTGCTCCACCGCCGGCGTGCTGACCGGCGAGATGGTCAGCACCATGGCCCGCGACCCGATCATCCTGGCGCTGGCCAACCCCGAGCCGGAGATCCGCCCCGAGATCGCCAAGGCGGCGCGCCCGGACTGCATCATCGCCACCGGACGGTCGGACTACCCGAACCAGGTCAACAACGTCCTGTGCTTCCCGTACATCTTCCGCGGCGCGCTGGACTGCGGCGCCACCAAGATCACCGAGGCGATGAAGGTCGCCTGTGTGCACGAGATCGCCGCGCTGGCCAAGGCCGAGCCTTCCGATGAGGTGGCCGCCGCCTACGCCGGCAAGGACCTGCGCTTCGGCCCGGATTACCTGATCCCGACCCCGTTCGATGCCCGCCTGATCCTGCGCATCGCGCCGGCGGTGGCGCGCGCGGCCGCCGAGTCCGGCGTGGCCACCCGGCCGATCACCGACCTGGAGGCCTACCGCGTCAGCCTGGGCCAGTACGTCTACCAGACCGGCATGTTCATGCGCCCGGTGTTCGTGGCCGCCAAGGCCGCGCCGGCCCGCGTGGTCTATGCCGAGGGCGAGGACGAGCGCGTGCTGCGCGCCGTGCAGGAGGTGATCTACGAAGGCCTGGCCAAGCCGATCCTGATCGGCCGCCCGGCGGTGATCGCGATGCGCATCGAGCGCGCCGGCCTGCGCCTGAAGCCCGGGGTGGACTTCGAGCTGGTCAACCCCGAGGATGATCCGCGCTTCCGCGCCTGCTGGGAGGCCTATCACAAGCTGATGGGCCGCGAAGGTGTGTCGCCCGAG
>JAYSCA010000584.1:2011-2295 GCA_041915165.1 Ideonella sp. | reverse complement strand
GGGTGTGGCCGGTGCCAGCGCTGCCCTGTCCGAATCGGCGCTGGCGGCCTTGCCCGTCAAGCACCTGGAGGAAACCGACGAGACCGCCGTGGCCCTGGGCTACAAGCACGACACCACCAAGGTCGATAGCGCCAAGTTCCCGAAGCACCAGCCCTCGCAGCGCTGCATGGACTGCAGCTTCTTCCAGGGCGCCGCCACCGACGAATGGGGTGGCTGTGCGATGTTCGGCCGCAAGCAGGTCCACGCCAACGGCTGGTGCAACGCCTGGGCCAAGAAACCGGGCT
>JAYSCA010000584.1:0-2001 GCA_041915165.1 Ideonella sp. | reverse complement strand
CGCGCCCCGCCCCTGCGCCACAATGGCCGGATGTTTGAAGACAGTCCCGGTTCCCTGCCGCTGTGGCGGCAACCTGAGTTCGCACGCGGTTTCCGGGACCTGGGCAGCGCCTCGCTGGGCATCGGCGCCTGGGGCCTGGTGACCGGCGTGGCCATGGTCAAGAGCGGCCTGGGCGTGCCGCTCTCGCTGGCCATGACCTTCCTGGTCTTTGCCGGCAGCGCCCAGCTTGCGGCCTTGCCGCTGATCGTGCAGGGGGCGCCGATGTGGCTGGTCTGGGCCACCGCGGCCTGCGTGAACCTGCGCTTCGTGATCTTCAGTGCCGGCTGGCGGCCGTATTTCGGCCACCGTCCGTTCTGGCAGAAGGTGGCCCACGCCTACCTGGCCGGCGACCTCAACTACGTCCTGTTCATCAAGGCCTTCCCCGACCCGGTGGCCGACGACCGGCAGTGGCCCTACTACTGGGGCGGGGCGACGGTGAACTGGCTGGCCTGGCAGAGTTTCTCGGTGCTGGGCATCGTGCTGGCCCATCAGATTCCGACCGAATGGGGCCTGGGCTTTGCCGGCACGCTGGCGCTGCTGGGCCTGACCGGCACGCTGCTGGTCGACCGGGCCACCTGGGTCGCGGCCGCGGTGGCGGCCTGCGCGGCGCTGGCGGCCTATGCGTTGCCGCTCAAGCTCAACATCGTGGTGGCCATTGCCGCGGCCCTGGCCGTGGGGCTGGTGATGGACCGCCTGGCCCCGGCCGGCCGCTTGCTGGCCCAGCGCAAGGAGCTGTGATGAGCCCGCTGGAGACCTGGCTGACGCTGATCGGCATGACCGCCATCACCATCCTGACCCGCGGCTTCTTCCTGCTGCCGCGGCGCGACGTGCCCATGCCTGGCTGGCTGCGCGACGCCCTGCGCTACGCGCCGTTGGCCGCGCTGGTGGCGGTCATCGCGCCCGAGGTCGTGTTCACCCAGGGGCATTTGCTGAGCACCTGGCAGGAGCCGCGGCTGTGGGGCGCCGTGGCGGCGGCGGGCTGGTTCGCCTGGCGGCGCGACATCCTGGGCACCATCGTCTGCGGGACGGCGGTGATGCTGGTGCTGCGCCTGGGGCTGGGCTGGAGCGGTGGCTGACGCGACAATACGGGTTTCATCGTCATTACATCCCCGACCGACCATGAACGTGATCCGTTTCGCCGACCTCGTCGCCCAAGGCCATGTGGCGGGCCAGCGCGTCTTCATCCGTGCCGACCTGAACGTGCCGCTGGATGCCGCGGGCCACATCACCGAGGACACCCGCATCCGCGCCTCCGTGCCCTGCATCGAGATGGCCCTGAAGGCCGGCGCCGCGGTGATGGTCACCTCCCACCTGGGCCGCCCGACCGAGGGTGAGTTCAAGCCCGAGGACTCGCTGGCCCCGGTGGCTGCGCGCCTGTCCGAGCTGTTGGGACGCGAGGTGAAGCTGGTCGCGAACTGGGTCGACGGCGTGGACGTGGCGCCTGGCCAGGTCGTGCTGCTGGAGAACTGCCGCGTCAACAAGGGCGAGAAGAAGAACAACCCCGAGCTGGCGAAGAAGATGGCCGCGCTGTGCGACATCTACGTCAACGACGCCTTTGGCACCGCCCACCGCGCCGAGGGCACCACCTACGGCATCGCCGAGTACGCCAAGGTCGCCTGCGCCGGCCCGCTGCTGGCCGCTGAGATCGACGCCATCACCCAGGCCTTGGCGAACCCCAAGCGCCCGCTGATCGCCATCGTCGCCGGCTCCAAGGTCTCGACCAAGCTGACCATCCTGCAAAGCCTGTCCAGCAAGGTCGACGGCCTGATCGTCGGCGGCGGCATCGCCAACACCTTCCTGCTGGCTGCCGGCCTGAAGATCGGCAAGAGCCTGGCTGAGCCGGACCTGGTGGGCGAGGCCACCGCGGTGATCGAGGCCATGAAGGCCCGTGGCGCCGAGGTGCCCATCCCCGTGGACGTGGTCTGCGCCAAGACCTTTGCCGCCGATGCGCCGGCCACCGTC
>JAYSCA010000583.1:0-2296 GCA_041915165.1 Ideonella sp. | reverse complement strand
GGGTGGCGGACTGCAGGGCCTCGGTGGCCTGGGCCGTGGTGATGGGCGGCTGGCCCTTGAGCTGTTGGGCTTCGGTGGCCAGGCGCTGCATCTGCAGCCACTGGGCCTCGAGCTGCTCGGCCTGCGGTGGCACCTCGCGCCAGGTGCGCCAGACCGGGCGGACGGCCACCAGCCAGAGCAGCAGCAGGCCCAGGGCGAGGCCCATGGCGGCCACCAGGTTCTTCTCACGCGGGGTCAGGGCCTGCCAGCGCGCCTGCAAGGGCGCCAGCAGGGCGGGACGGGGGACGGCGGCGTCGCTCATTCGGTATCGCTTTGGGAGGGGGCGGTCGGCGTCGGTGCCTTGCCCAGGGGCCGCAGGGGCACGTTGGCGGGCGGGGGGCCGGACACGTCTTCTTCGTCATCGCTGGCCGAAGGGGCCGGCGTGGGTGTCGTGGCCGGGGCCGGCACCGGACGCGCCTGCGGGCCGGGCTGGCCTGCCGGGGCGGTCCCCAGGGGGGGCAGGACGCCCGGGCGGGCCTTGACGATGCTGGGGCCGCCGGCGGCTGGCTCGGCGTCCAGGCCCAGCGGCAGCAGCCGGCTGCGGAAGCCATCCACCTCCTGCGGCGTCCAGCCGGGGCTGCTCAGCGTCAAGCGGCCGGGCTCGAAGTGCAGGGCGCTGGCCGGGCCGCGGCCGGGGGGCCAGGCAGCCTCGCTGGCATAGAGCAGCGGTTCCAGATCGGTGTCCCCGGGTTTGCCGGCGGCCATGCGCAGCAGGTCGATTTCCTTCTGCATCTGCGCGGGTGGATCGATCACGGCCTTCACCTGCGGAAAGCTCTGCTGCAGCAGCGCCGTCATGGCCTGCTGGCGGGCGGCCAGCGCGTGGCGCTGCTGCCAGGCCCAGACATTGGCGCCAAGCAGCTGGATGCCGATCAGCGCCGCCAGGCCGATGCGGGCGGGACGCCAGCGCGGGCTGCGCCACAGCGGCAGCAGGGCCTCGCGCAGCGCCCGCTGGCCACGGCGCTGGGCGGCCAGATCGAACTGACGCAGGTTCCAGTCGGTGCTGGCCACCTGCAGCAGCCAGTCACCGGCCGAGCTGGCCGCCACCGGCGCGCCGGCCAGCTCGGCGGCCCGGCCGGCGGTCTCGGGTGTGGCGCTCCAGTGGACGCTGGTGTCGGCCGGCACGCGGTTCAGCAGGGTCGTCAGCAGGGGCTGGGGACCAGCGTTGTTCAGAGGCAGGCAGAGCGGCCCGTCGGCATCGCGCCAGGCCAGCCGGGGGTGTTCGGCCGGGCCGTAGGCGTGGGCGGCGATCGGGCCGTCGGGCAACCAGCCCGGCACGACACGGTCCAGGCTCAGGCCGGCCGGCTCCAGGCGGGCGATCTGCTGCTGCAGGCTGCTGCGGTGGACGGCCGCCACCCAGACCGACTCACCGGCCCGGGCCTGCGGCGGCAGCGCGAAGTGGAGCTCGGCCGCATCGTCCAGCAGGGCTTCCTCCAGCAGGCCGGCCAGGGCCTGGCGCAGGCGCGGGCCGCTGGCCTTGGGCAGGGTGATGCGGTGCCAGCTCACGTCCTCGGGGGCCAGCACGGCCACCCGCTGATCGGCCGTCGGCAGCTCGGCCACCGGGGCGTGGCCACTGCGGGTCAGGTGCCGGCCATCCTGGCTGAAGGCGAAGTCCAGCGTGTCGGCCGCGGTCTCGGCGTCGGCAGGTTGGGCGGACAACCGGGGCCTGGCAGGCAACTGGACGATCAGGAGGGACATGGGGTGATGACGGAACGAAGAAGGCGTCGGACGGCGTGGCCTATTGTGGCGTGGGACGGCGTGGGCGGAAACGCGGGGTTTGGGGGCTTTACAGCACCGGCACCCGTTCGCGCCAGAGGACCCGCACGTTCAGCCCCCGGCGCTGGACCAGCGAGACCTCCCGTTGCACCGAATCTTCATAGCGCAGCTGGCCGGTGACCAGGAAGTAGCTGCTGGTCGTGCCGACATGCTGCGCTTCCAGCTTGACCTTCTGGCCCAGCAAGGACTGGGCCGCCGACAGCTGCTCGAAGCCTTTCTTGAGCGTCTGGCGCTGTTGCACCAGGCGTTGTGCGCTGGCCCGGTCCAGTCCGTCGATGGCGGCCATCAGCACTTCCGGTGGGGCGGTGTTGATGTTGACCGGTGTTCGTTGCGGCAGGATGACCAAATAGGGTTTGAGCTTCTCGACCGTGGTGTCGTCCAGGCCCAGCCAGCGCAGCTGGTCGACCCGCTGGATGCGCAGCGGAGCCCCGGCCTGGATCTTCTGGCCTTCGTCGGCCAGGTCCTGGGCGTCGCTGGCGGCCTG
>JAYSCA010000582.1:0-2298 GCA_041915165.1 Ideonella sp. | reverse complement strand
CGGGGCTTTTTCATGGCTGCGGCGCTCAGGCCGCCGGCGGTGTCTCCGAGGCCGGCAACAGCTGCACCACCCGCTGCGGGAAGGGGATTTCCACCCCCAGCCGGTTGAGCAGACGCCAGACGGCCAGGTTCACCTCGGAGCGCACGCCGCCCTGGCCGTTTTCCGGGTCGATGATCCAGAAGGTGATGGTCAGCTCCAGACCATCGGCGGCAAAGTTCGACAGCAGCACCCCGGGCTTGGGGTCCTGCAGCACCCGCGGCACGCTCTTGACCGCCTCGATGATCTGCGGGAACAGCGCATCCAGGTCCGAGCCATAACCCACCTGCACCACGGTGGACACCAGCACCTTAGGATCGGCCAGCGAGCAGTTCTCCACCCGCTGGGTGATCAGCAGTTCATTGGGCACGATGGCTTCGCGGCCATTGAGCGCGCGGATCACCGTGTAGCGGGTGGTGATCTTGGTGATCCGGCCCTCGAAGCCATCCACCAGCACCGTGTCGCCGATGCGCACCGAGCGCTCGGCCAGGATCACGAAGCCCGACACATAGTTGGAGGCCAGCCGCTGCAGGCCGAAACCCACGCCCACGCCAACCGCCCCGCCCAACACCGACAGTGCCGACAGGTCGATGCCTGCCGACGACAGGGCCAGCAACAGGCCAACGAAGGTCAGCAGGGTGCGCACCAGGTTCGCGCCGACCATGCGCAGCGAGAGCTGATCGCCGGTGGCGCCCTTGAGCAGCTGGTTCTCCAGCGCGGCGGAGATCCACAGCGTGATCACCATCACCACGCCGACGCTCAGCGCCCCTTCCAGCAGCGAACGCACCGAGACCACCGAGTTGCCCAGCTTCCAGCGGATGTCGTCCAACTCGTTGAGGATCTCCGGCAGCACGCCGGTGATCCAGCCCACCACGGCCAGCCAGGCCAGCCAGGAAATCGTGCGCTCCACCAGTCGCACCACCCGCGATTCGGGGAAGGCGACGGTCAGCACCCGCACCGACAAGCGGATGCTGGCAAACGACATCAGCACCGGCAGGACGATCTTGAACATCGCCAGCGGCACGCCCCAGCCCAGCAGCAGCCGGCGGGCCAGGTAGGCCAGGCCCAGGGCCAGCATCGGGAACAGCACGCCATCGACAATGCGCCGCCCGTACCAGATTGAACGCTCGGGCGAGGCGGGCCCCCGCAGCACCCGCACCACCAGCCAGGCCAGGGCCAGGCAGACCAGCACCACCCCACTCTCAATCAGGGCGCTGGGGTGGGTCAGGGCGGAGAGAAATTCGTCGAGGGTGAGGACAGGAATGACGGGCGCTTGGGTCATGCGCCCGATTGTCGCCGCAGCGGATGACGCTCTTCAGACGTCGGCCAGCGCCCGCAGGTGGGCCACGACGCTGCGCGCCAGGGCGCTGAGCGAATAGCCGCCTTCCAGGCAGGAGACGATGCGCCCCTGGGCATGTTCTTGCGCAATGGCCACGATGCGGCGGGTGATCCACTCGAAGTCGGCCTCGACCAGACCCATGCGGCCCATGTCGTCCTCGCGGTGGGCGTCAAAGCCTGCCGAGATGAACAGCATCTCCGGCTTGAACGCCTCCAGGCGGGGCATCCAGTTGGCCTCGATCATCTCCCGGATCTCGCCGCCCCGGGTGTAGGGCGGCACCGGCAGGTTCACCATGTTCGAGCCCAGCGGCACCCCACCGCTGAAGGGGAAGAGCTGATCCTGGAAGAAGCTGACCATCAGGATGCGCTCGTCGCCGGCCACGATGTCCTCGGTGCCATTGCCGTGGTGCACATCGAAATCGACGATGGCCACCCGCTGCAGGCCCCGCACGTCCAGCGCATGGCGCGCCGCCACCGCCACGTTGTTGAAGAAGCAGAACCCCATCGACTGCGAGCGCGTCGCATGGTGACCGGGCGGCCGGATGGCGCAAAAGGCGTTCTCGGCCCGGCCGTCGATCACGGCGTCCGTCGCAGCCACCGCCGCCCCGGCGGAGCGCAGGGCCGCCTGCCAGGTGTGCGGGCCGACCAGGGTGTCCGGGTCCAGGGCACGGTGCTCGCCGGTGTCGATGGCCTGCTGGATAAACTCCTTCAGCTCGGTCAGATAGCCTTCGCTGTGTGCCAGCAGCAGGTCACTGTGCGCGACCAGCGGCACATCGAACCGGGTCAGCGCCACGTCGACCCCCGAGGAGAGCAGCTGGTCCTCGATCGCATCCAGGCGCTGAGGGCACTCCGGATGCCCGGCCCCCATCTCGTGCAGTCGGCAATCCGGGTGGGTGAAGTAGGCAGTGGTCATCGGGATCTAGG
>JAYSCA010000581.1:0-2300 GCA_041915165.1 Ideonella sp. | reverse complement strand
CCGGTGGTGCAGGCCTACATGGACCGCGTCTGGGCCAGCCCGGGCGTGGCGGCCTGGGTCGCCCAGGCACTGCAGGAGCGTGATTTCCTGCCTTTCGAAGAACCCTACCGCAGCGCAAGCACCCCGGGTTGACCCCAGGCGCGCCGGCGCCCCTGCGGTACAGTGGATGGACGATGCGCATCCCCCTGTTCCGCCCCCTGGCCGTCCTGTCGATGGGCCTGCTGATCGGCGCGGCCGCCTGGTCGCCCGAAGCCACGGCCCAGGCCATCGACGACACCCTGATCCGCCAGGCCCGCGACGCCTTCCAGAAACGCGACAAGGCCCGCCTGGCCACGCTCAAGACCGTCGCGCTGGACACCCGCCACCCACTGGCCACCTGGGTGGATTACTGGGAGCTCAGCAGCCGCCTCAGTGAAGCCCAGGTGCCCGAGGTCGAGGCCTTCTACGCCCGCTGGCCGGGCAGCTATGTCGAGGACCGGCTGCGCAACGACTGGCTGCTGGAACTGGGCAAGCGGCGCGACTGGGCCAACGTGGCGCGCGAATACCCGCGCTTCCGGATGGACGACGACCGCGAGGTCACCTGCTACGCGCTGACCGCCTCGCAGCAGAGCGGCCAATCGGTGGTCGACGCCGCCCGCCGCGCCTGGATGGCCCAGAAGGAAGCCGACGACGGCTGCCAGCTGATGGCCCAGACCCTGTTCGACGCGCACCAGTTCAGCGAGACCGATGTCTGGCGCAAGCTGCGTCAGGCCGTGGAGTTCAACCGCCAGAAGCAGGCCCGCGCCATCGCTGGGCTGCTGGGCGAGGCAGTGGCCAAGCCGCTCAACGACATTTTCGACAACCCGGCCCGCTACCTGGCCCGCAAGGCCGGCAGCGGCGGCCGGCAGGCCGACCACCTGACCGCGCTGGCCCTGGCCCGGCTGGCCGCCGCCGACCCGGCCCAGGCCGCCCGCCAGCTGGACGAGGAATGGAGCCGCCGGCTGGATGCCGACGATGCCGCTTGGGCCTGGGCCATCACCGCCCGCCAGGGTGGCTTCACGCTGCAGCCCGACGCGCTGGACTGGACCCGCAAGGCCTGGGCCCGGCTGAAGAAGCGCGAGGCCAAGGACCCCGACTGGACCGACGACACCCTGGCCTGGCATGCCCGGGTCTGGCTGCGGCTGGGACTGGGCGACGAACGCTGGACCGGCCTGCTGCGCAGTGTGGACGCGATGAGCGTCGACGAGCGCAACAGCCCGGTCTGGCAGTACTGGCGCGGCCGGGCCCTGCTGGCCCTGGCCAAGCCGGGCGCCGCCGGTCAGGCCCAGCGCCAGGAAGGCACGGCCCTGCTGCAGGCCCTGGCGCCGCAGCTGGGCTATTACGGCCAGCTGGCCTCGGAAGACCTGGGGGCCCCGCAGGCCCTGCCCCCGCGACCCACCCCGCTGACCCCGGCCGAGCGCGACGCGATGCGACGCCACCCCGGCCTGCAGCGCTCGCTCGCGATGCTCGACATCGGCTTCCGTTCCGAGGCGGTGCGCGAATGGAACTTCTCGCTGATCGGCCTGAGCGACCGCGAGCTGCTCTCGGCCGCGCAGATCGCCTGTGAACGCGAGATCTGGGACCGCTGCATCAACAGCAGCGAAAAGACCCGCGCCGAGTTCGACATGGCGCAGCGCTTCCCTACCCCGCACAGCGAGGATCTGCTGCCACGCGCCAATGCCATCGGCCTGGACCCGGCCTACGCCTACGGGCTGATCCGCCAGGAGTCGCGCTTCATCACCAGCGCCCGCTCCGGCGTCGGAGCGAACGGGCTGATGCAGGTGATGCCCGCCACCGCCAAGTGGACGGCCAAGAAGATCGGCATGAGCGACTACCGGCCCGAGCTGCTGTCCGAGCGCTCGGTCAACCTGAAGCTGGGCACCGCCTACCTGAAGCTGGTGCTCGACGACATGGACGGCTCGCAGGCCCTGGCCGCGGCGGCCTACAACGCCGGCCCGAACCGGCCGCGCCGCTGGCGCGACGGCCCGGTGCTGGAGCCGGCGATGTGGGTCGAGAACGTGCCATTCACCGAAACCCGGGACTATGTCAAAAAGGTCCTCTCCAACGCCACCTACTATGCGGGCCTGATGAGCGGCAAGCCGGCATCGCTGAAGGCCCGCCTGGGCAGCAGCATCGGCCCCCGCACCACCCCGCCCCCGGCGCTGGACGCCGACCTGCCCTGAACGCCCACCCGCCTACCTCCTGACGCGCATGGCCCTGAACACGGTGCTCATCCTGGGCGGCAGCGGCTTTGTCGGCCGCGCCCTCTGCGAAACCCTGGT
>JAYSCA010000580.1:0-2310 GCA_041915165.1 Ideonella sp. | reverse complement strand
GCGGGCAGAAGAAGGTCGATGGGCAGTTCAAGCTCTTCTGCCTGGTGCACAACATCGAGAAGCTGGCCAAGGCCGGGTATGGGATGAATTGACGGCAGCAGCCAAGGGGCCCGGTCACCCCGTTGGCAGCCACCGGGCGGGCCAGAGGTCATCGCCGAAGCGCGAAGCCAACTCAACGCAGGCCAGAAAACAAAACGGCGCCCACCAGGGGCGCCGTGTCAGTTCGAGGCTGCAAAACAGGGTTTTGCTACAGCCTCAACGATTGCGTTCAGCCGCGCCGTTAGGCGTCGGCTGCAACTGCGGGTGTGCGCCCAGCATGGGCGCGAACTTATGGGGTGGAAGTCCCCTGTGGAAGTACCGACTTGGACACATCGTGAGCCGAGGATAACCACGAGCCGAAGGCAAGGGCAAAGCCGCGAGGACTTGTCTGGAGGAAGCCGGAGTGCAAGAGGTGCGAGGCGACGAACAGAAACCGCATAGAAGGCCCAGGCGGCCGAGGCGAGCTGGCACATGACAGCGAAGCCCATCGGTACGGCTGCCACGGTAAATGCGGCGCTTGTGCACCGACAGTTCGCGTTCTTACCTGGGGAGATCTGCGCCGCTGGCGGCGCGGTGCCTCGTGAGCATGGCCCGGCAGGTCCGCCCGGGTGACCAAGGACCAGGCGCCGAGGCGAGCTGCCCGCCCCGAGCGAAGAAACACGGCAGCGACTCACGAAGCGACGCGCAGCGCGGGCGGCGGCAATGCCGGCCGTGACGGTGCAGAAGTCAGCAGCGGCCATAGTAGGTGCTCCGGTGTCCGGGCGCCCAAGGGCCAAACAACAAACCACAAGGAGCAGACGTGTCCGGCCCTGACCCTCACTGCCAAGACCCGAGCCGGCCAGGTGAGACAGCGGCCGGCGCGCACCGAGCCTTGAACCACGACGACCAAGACCAACGCCAAGACCTGCTGAATGCCGTGCTGGACAGGGACAACCTGGCACGGGCGTGGCTCAGGGTCAAGTCCAACAAGGGCGCGCCGGGCATTGACGGCGTGCGCCTTGCGGACTGGCCCGAACATGCCCGCGCACACTGGCCCGCACAGCGCGAGCAGATCCAGGCGGGGCGATACCGGCCGCAAGCGGTGCGAAGGGTGGACATTCCCAAGCCCGATGGTGGCCGCCGGCCACTGGGCATCCCCACGGTCACCGACCGGGTGATACAACAAGCCATCGCCCAGGTGCTCACGCCGATCTTCGATCCGACATTCTCGGATTCGAGCTTCGGCTTCCGACCGGGCCGCAATGCACACCAGGCCATACGGCAGGTGCAAGCGCACGTACAGGGAGGCTACCGCTGGGCGGTGGACATCGACCTGGCCAAGTTCTTCGACACGGTCAACCATGACTTGTTGATGAGCCTGCTGGGCCGCGCCATCGCCGACAAGCGGCTGCTGCACCTGATCGGGCGCTATCTGCGCGCGGGTGTGCTGGTCGGTGAGCACCCTCAACCCAGCGAGGTGGGCACGCCCCAAGGCGGACCCTTGTCGCCCCTGCTGGCCAACATCCTGCTGCACCAGCTCGACCAAGAGCTCGAACGCAGAGGTCATCGCTTTGCGCGGTACGCCGACGACATGATCATCCTGGTCAGGTCTGAGCGGGCCGCCAAACGGGTGATGCAAAGCCTCACGCAATTCCTGCAAACCACCCTCAAGCTCACCGTCAACCTGGCCAAGAGCAAGGTGGCCCCCGTGGGCGAATGCAGCTTCCTGGGGTTCGCCATCGTGGGCAAGAAGATCCGCTGGACGCCAAAGTCCCTGCAGAACTTCAAGCACCGCGTGCGCGAACTCACAGGGCGCAGTTGGGGGGTGAGCATGGAATACCGGCTGAGCCAACTCAGCCAATATCTGAGAGGCTGGTTCGGCTACTTTGGCATCAGCCAATACTACCGACCGATCCCGGAATTGGACGAGTGGCTGCGCCGGCGCCTGCGCATGTGCTACTGGAAACAATGGCGTTGGGCACGCACCAAGATCCGGCATATGCTGAATCTGGGTGTGGCGCTCAAGGCCGCCATCCAGCACGGTGTGAGCAGCCTGAGCTACTGGCGCATGGCCAGAACCCCTGTCACCCAGCAAGCCATGTCCAACGCATGGTTGAAGGCGCAGGGTCTGCTGAGCATCAAAGACCTGTGGTGCAAGGCCCAGGGATACCGCCCCGCTGGGGCTTGAAGATCGGTCGTCACAGCGAGCCGATTTGTTGAACCGCCCACTGCGGACCCGCACGGTGGGTGGTGTGGGGGCTGGGAGCTAGATACTCCCGGCTACCCGATTAG
>JAYSCA010000579.1:0-2313 GCA_041915165.1 Ideonella sp. | reverse complement strand
GCAGCATTGGCCTCGGACAGGGCGTCCGCCACCTGCGGGAAGGCCACGGCCAGCTCGCGCCCCATCATCGGGTACTGCGACCCCTGGCCGGAGAACAGCACCGCCACCTTGCCCGGCTCGGCACCGGCCACGCCATGGTGCACACCCGGCGGCATCATCGGAGCCTGGCCGTTCAGGAAGGCCACCGCCTTGCCCAGCTTGTCGGTCAGGTCGGACAGGTCCTTGGCCACCACGGCCAGGGTCTCTTGCCCCGGCTGCCATTGCGATGCCAGCGTGGCGGCCAGATCCCGCAGGGCCAATGCCCCCAGCGTCGGGAGTTCGCCGGCCAGCGACGCCGCCTTCGCGATCAACTGAGCCTTGTCGTCGGCCGCCAGCAGCACCAGCTCGGCCGACCACTGGTTCATCGGCGCGGAGCGCAGCCAGGGACGGTATTCGCGGGTGTACTCCTCCATCACCACATGGAAGTTGGTGCCGCCGAAACCGAAGGCGCTGGAGGCTGCGCGGCGCGGTGTGGCATCGCTGGTCAGCCAGGGCTGGGCCTCGTTCAGCACGTGCAGCGGCGCATCCTCGGCCAGCAGGATCTTGTTGGGCTTCTTGACGTGCAAATGGGGCGGCAGCACCTTGTGCTGCAGCGCCAGCGCGGCCTTGATCAGCCCCGCCACCCCGGCGGTCGCTTTGGTGTGGCCGATCATGGTCTTGACCGAGCCCACCACGGCGGCATGCGGTGCCACGCCCTGCTCGCGCATCAGCTGGCTGGTGCTTTCCAGCTCGGCGGTGTCGCCCGCCACCGTCCCGGTGCCGTGAGCCTCGAACAAGCCCACTTCGGCCGGGCCGAAGCCGGCTTGCGCATAGGCCCGGCGCATCGCCCGCAACTGGCCGGCGGGCAGCGGCGCGGTCATGCCCTTGGCATTGCCGTCGCTGCTGGCACCCACGCCCTTGATCACCGCGTAGATGCGATCGCCATCCCGCTCCGCGTCTTCCAGACGCTTTAGCGCGATCATTGCGATGCCTTCGGAGATCGCGATGCCGTCGCCTTCCTGGTCGAAGGTGGCGCAGCGACCGCGCGGCGACAGCGCCTGGGTCTTGCTGAAGCACAGGAAGCCGAAGGGGCCTTGCACGGTGTCCACGCCGCCGGCCAGCACGAAATCGCTGCGCCCTGCCGTCAGCTCGGACACCCCCTGGTACACCGCCGCCAGCGAAGAACCGCAGGCCGCATCGGTGGTGAAGTTGGCGCCACCGAAGTTCAGGCGGTTGGCGATGCGTCCGGCGATGACGTTGACCAGGATGCCGGCGAAGGAGTCTTCGGTCCACTCGGGCAGGCGGTCTGCCACATCGTCGGGCAGCTGGCCGGCAAAGCGCGGCAGCTCGGCCCGCAGGCCGTACTGGGTGCCGACGTCCCCGGTGCCGCCACTGGCCCCCAGGATGACCGAAGCGCGCTCGCGGTCAAAAGGCCGCTCCACGTAGCCGGCGTCGGCCAGTGCCCGGTGGGCCACCTCCAACGCCATCAGCTGCATCGGGTCGATGGCCTCCAGCGACTTCGGCGGCATGCCGAACTTCAGCGGGTCGAAGGCCAGGTCGTCCACGAAACCACCCCACTTGGAGTAGATCTTGTCCTTGGCGTGGCGGTCGCTGTCGAAGTAGAGGCGCCAGTCCCAGCGATGCGAGGGAATCTCGCTCATCGCATCGACCTTCTTCAGGATGTTTTCCCAGTACTCGCGGGCCTCGGAGGCCTTGGGCAGCAGAGTGGCCAGCCCCACGATGGCCACGTCGGCAGGCGGCACCGGCACCGGCGCCACCACCTCGGGCTGACTGGCGGCCAATCGATCGGCCAGCAGGGCCGCGGCCTCATCGGTCACCTGGTGGTGCAGGGTGGCGATGTCGGTGACATCCGCCCGCAGCGTGGCCACCTGGCCCAGCATGTACATGCCTTCGGCACTCTGGCGTTCCGGCGTCAGGGTCTCCAGCGCGCCGTTGAGGCCGCTGCGGGTGGTGCCCTTGGAGGCGATGCGCAGCCGGCCCATCACCAGGTCGTCCAGCACCTTGCGGGCCTCGTCCACCGGCACCTTGGCCTCACGCATCTGGTCGCGCTGGCGGAAGAAATCCTGGGCAAAGGCGGTGTAGGCGCAGCGGCTGGCATGGCCGGGGCCGGATTCCAGCGCCACCGTGTGGTCGCAGTCGATCACCTCCTTCTGGAACTGCTCGACGATGGCACCGCTCTCGACGATCTCCTTCGTGAACAGGTAGGCACTGCCCATCAGGATGCCGACCTTCACGCCCTTGGCCATCAGCGGGGCCACCAGGGTCTGCACGAAG
>JAYSCA010000578.1:0-2316 GCA_041915165.1 Ideonella sp. | reverse complement strand
GCATGGCCGAGCGGGTCACCTTCGTGCTGATCCCGCCGCTGGGCCTGATCTTCCTGGTGCTGGGCACCATCTTCCTGGGTGTGGCCACGCCCACCGAAGGCGGCGCCATGGGCGCGGTCGGCGCACTGATCATGGCCCTTGTGCGCAAGCGCATCGACATGAAGCTGCTGCGCCAGGCCATGGACTCCACGATGAAGCTGTCCTGCTTCGTGCTGTTCATCCTGATGGGCTCGACGGTGTTCAGCCTGACCTTCCAGGGCGTGGACGGACCGAAGTGGGTCGAACACCTGCTGACCAGCCTGCCCGGCGGCCAGGTGGGCTTCCTGATCGTCGTGAACATCCTGGTGTTCGTGCTGGCCTTCTTCCTGGACTTCTTCGAGCTGTCCTTCATCGTCGTGCCACTGCTGGGCCCGGTGGCCGAGAAGCTGGGCATCGACCTGGTCTGGTTCGGCGTGCTGCTGGCGGTCAACATGCAGACCTCCTTCATGCACCCGCCCTTCGGCTTCGCGCTGTTCTTCCTGCGCAGCGTGGCGCCCAACAAGGAGTACAAGGACCGCGTAACCGGCAAGCCGATCGCCCCGGTGACCACCGGCCAGATCTACTGGGGCTCGGTGCCCTTCGTGGTCATCCAGATCATCATGGTGGGCCTGATCATCGCCTTCCCGGGCCTGGTCTCCGGCGGGCTGGGCCCCAAGGAGAAGATCGACCTCGACAAGGTGCAGATCCAGGTTCAGCCCGAGAACGATTACGGCGGCGACAGCAACCAGGACGTCAACGCCCTCTTCGGGCTGCCACCGGCGGCCAGCGAAGCCGCCTCGGGGGCCGCCCCCTGACCGATGTCGCTGACATCCCAAAGGCCTCCTCGGAGGCCTTTTTTCATGCCCTCGCGCCAACGCCTCCCCGCCTGCGGCGCACGCCTTTCCGAGGACATGAAAAAGGCGCCCCGCGGGGCGCCTGATGCGGTGCGGAGACGATGTCCGCTCAGAGCTTCTGTGCCTGCATGAAGTCGTCGAAGCTGGCTTCGGCGAAGCGGAACCACAGGTTCTCCTCGCGGCGGAAGTTGGCCATGTCGGTGTAGACCTTCTTCCAGCGCGGGTTCTTCGCGCTCAGCTCGCTGTAGAGCGCCATCGATTCCTTGAAGGCCAGCTCCATCACGTCCTTGGGGAAACGGGCCAGCTTGGTGCCCGAGCCCACCAACTGCTTGAGCGCCCCCGGATTGCGGGCGTCGTACTTGGCCTGCATGTCGATGTGCGCCACCGCGGCAGCGGCCTCGACCATGGCCTTGTACTCGGCCGACAGCGCGGCATAGGCCTTCTGGTTGATGAACAGGTCGATCTGCGGGCCACCTTCCCACCAGCCGGGGTAGTAGTAGTGCGGCGCCACCTTGTTGAAGCCCAGCTTCAGGTCATCGTAGGGACCGATCCATTCGGCGGCGTCGATGGTGCCCTTCTCCAGCGCCTGGTAGATCTCGCCGCCGGGGATGTTCTGCGGCACGCCGCCCATGCGCTCGATCACCTTGCCGGCGAAGCCGCCCACGCGGAACTTCAGGCCCTTGATGTCGGCCGTGGACTTGATCTCCTTGCGGTACCAGCCCGCCATCTGGGCACCGGTGTTGCCACAGGGGAAGTTGATCATGTTGTAGCCGGCGTAGAACTCGCGCATCAGCTTCAGACCGTTGCCCTCGAACATCCAGGCGGTCATCTGGCGCGAATTCAGGCCAAAGGGCACGGCAGCGCCCAGCGCGAAGGTCTCGTCCTTGCCGAAGAAGTAGTAAGGCACGGTGTGGCAGGCCTCGACGGTGCCGTTCTGCACCCCATCGACCACACCGAAGGCCGGCATCAGTTCACCCGCGGCATGCACGGTGACCTGGAACTTGCCCCCGGACAGTTCGCCCACCTTCTTGGCAAAGACCTCGGCAGCCCCGTAGATGGTGTCCAGCGACTTCGGGAAGCTGGACGCGATGCGCCAGCGCACCGCCGACTGCGCATGCACGATGGCCGGTGCTGCACCTGCCGCCAGCACGCCGGCCAGGCCAGCGCTTCTCACAAACGAACGACGTTCCATCAGCGATGTCTCCTGTTGAGTGTTGCCCATTGAGGCAGACCATTCTCAAGGAGACCTCTCGCATGCGGCAGCCGGGGTATTCCCACCCTCGGGCCGCTTTCTGCGTCAGTCTGATGTCAGACCGGGGCTCAGCTGCCGGCCAGCTTCATGTGGTCGATCAGCATCGAGCCGACCGTCTTCGCACCCAGCGTGTAGGCATCGGCGCCCACCGCGACAACCCCGCCCAGCATCTCGCGCAGATGGCCGGCGATG
>JAYSCA010000577.1:0-2326 GCA_041915165.1 Ideonella sp. | reverse complement strand
CATCCGGCGCGACTTCATCGCCGGCATGGGCAAGGTGCGCGACCGCTTCGTCATCCTCCTCAACGCCGAGCATGCCCTGGCGATGGACGAGCTGACGGAGCTGAACGCCACCGAGCTCATCGCGCCGATCGCCGAGGCCATCCCCGCCTGACGGAGGACACCCCCCGTGACCGCCCTCCCTGCAGAAGACCGTTTCGTCCCGACGCCCGGCGGATACCGGTCGGTGTTGGTGGTCGATGACAGCGCGGTGCAACGGGCCCATGCGGCCCAGCTGTGCCGGGACCTGGGCATCGAGCTGATCTACGAAGCCTGCAACGGCCTGGAGGCGTTGGAACTGCTGGCCCTGCTGGTGCTGCCGCCCAGCCTGCTGGTGGTGGACCTGGAGATGCCGGGCATGGACGGCATCGAGTTCATCGAGCAGCTGCACCGCCGCCGCGTGAGCTTTCCGGTGCTGATCGTCTCCTCGCGCGAGCAGATCCTGCTGGACTCGGTGTGCACGCTGGGCCTCGAGCTGGGCCTGCCCATGGTGGCCACGCTGCGCAAGCCCTTGACGCTGGAGCGCCTGCACGAGACCCTGGACACCGCGCTGCCGGTGCACGCCCTGAAGGCGCAGCGTCCTCAGATCCAGGTGTCTGCCCAGGATCTGGACCAGGCCCTGCGGCAAGGCCTGCTGCAGGTGCACTACCAACCCAAGGTGGACATCCGCAGCGGTCTGCTGCGCGGGGTGGAAGCCCTGGCCCGCTGGACCCACCCGGAGCTGGGCCCGATCGCGCCGGACCAGTTCATTCCGCTGGCCGAACGCGAAGGCCTGATTGCCCCGCTGACCATTGCCGTCACCGAACAGGCGCTGGCCCAGGCCGCCGACTGGCATTCCCACGGGCTCAGCCTGTCGCTGGCGATCAACCTGTCGCCCAAGCTGTTGGAATGCCCCGATCTGGTCGAGCAGATCACCGACCGGGTGGCCTCCCACGGGCTGGAGCATCACCAGGTGGTGATGGAGATCACCGAAAGCTCGCTGAGCACCCGGCTGGGCGTGGCCCTGACCCGCCTGACCCGGCTGCGGCTGCGCGGCTTCGGCCTGTCGATCGACGACTACGGCACCGGCTTCTCGTCGATGCAGCAACTCGCCCGCATCCCCTTCACCGAGCTGAAGATCGACCGCTCCTTTGTCTGTGGCGCCCAGCAGCGGCCGCACCTGCAGGTCATCCTGCGCTCGGCGCTGGAGATGTGCCGCCAGCTCGGCATGGTCAGCGTGGCCGAGGGCATCGAGACGCTGGAGGACTGGCGACTGCTGCAGGCCCTGGGCTGCGACGTGGGCCAGGGCTGGCTGATCGGCCGCCCCATGCCCGGCGAGGCGATGTACGCCTGGGTGCGCCAACACCGCGAGCGGCTGCCCGAGCTGCGCGCCCACTGACCCCGACGGCCCCCACCGCCGTCCTTCTTTCCCTTCCACGAGACCGCCCATGCACACCCTGAGCGATCACGAGTTCCAGCGCTTCCAGCGCTTCATCCACGGCGCGGCCGGCATCTCGCTGTCGTCGGCCAAGAAGTCACTGGTCGTCGGCCGGCTGGCCAAGCGGCTGGCCGCCCGGCAGCTGGACAGCTTTCACGACTACCTGGCGCTGCTGGAGCGGCGCGAAGAACACGCCGAGGCGCAGATCGCGGTGGACCTGCTGACCACCAACGAGACCTATTTCTTCCGCGAGCCCAAGCACTTCGAGCTGCTGCGCCGGGTGGCCCAGGCTGCCCCCAGCCACCAGCCCTTCCGCATCTGGAGCGCTGCCAGCTCGACCGGCGAAGAGGCCTACAGCATGGCGATGGTGCTGGCCGACGTGCGCGGTGAGCACCCGTACGAGGTGGTAGGCACCGACATCAGCACCCGCGTGCTGGCCCGCGCCCGCCAGGGCCACTACCCGATGGAGCGCATCCGCCAGATGCCGGGCGACTACCTGCGGCGCTTCTGCATGAAGGGCACCGGCCCGCAGACCGGCACGCTGCTGATCCAGCGCCCGCTGCGCCAGAAGGTGAACTTCCTGCACCTGAACCTCAACGAGCGCCTGCCCACCCTGGGCAGCTTCGACATGGTCTTCCTGCGCAACGTGCTGATCTATTTCAACCCCGAGACCAAGCGCCAGGTGGTGCACCGGGTGCTGGAGACCCTGCCGCGCGGCGGCTGGTTCTGCATCGGCCACTCGGAAAACCTCAACGACGTGGGTGCCCCGGTCGAGCAGGTCGCCCCCTCCATCTACCGCAAGGTCTGAACCCCGGAACCCGAAGCATGCCCCCTCCGATCAAGGTCCTGGTGGTGGACGACTCCGCCGTGGTG
>JAYSCA010000576.1:0-2328 GCA_041915165.1 Ideonella sp. | reverse complement strand
ACAGGGTGCCGTGGTGGGCGTGTTCGATCTTGCCGATGCGGCGCTTGGCCGCGCCGGTGAAGGCGCCGGCCTCGTGGCCGAAGAGTTCGCTGTCCAGCAGGTTGTCGGGCAGGCCGCCGCAGTTCAGGGCCACCAGCGGGCCCTTGCGGCCAGACAGATCGTGCAGGGCCTGGGCCACCAGTTCCTTGCCGGTGCCGGTTTCGCCGCGGATGAGCACGTCCGCCCGGGCCGAGGCCACGCGGGCCACCAGCTGGCGCACCGCCACCATCTGCGGTGAGCGGCCGATGAGGCGGGCGCTGCCGCCTTCCTTGCGGGCCAGGGCTTCGCGCAGGGCCACCACTTCGAGCGTGAGGGCGCGCTTGTCCAGCGCGCGGCGCACCACCTCCACCAGCACCTCGGGCGAAAAGGGCTTGGGGATGAAGTCGTAGGCGCCGCTGCGCATGGCTTCCACGGCCAGGCTCACATCGCCGTGGCCGGTGATCATGATGACCGGCAGCTCGGGCTCCAGCTCGTGGCAGTGGCGCACCAGGCTCAGGCCATCGGCGCCGGGCAGGCGCATGTCGGTCACCACCACGCCGGGGAAGCCGGCGGCCAGCTTCGGGCGGGCGGCCTCGGCGGATTCGACCGCCTCCACCCGCAGGCCGGCCAGCTGCAGGGCCTGCAGGCAACCCAGTTGCATCGGCAGGTCGTCTTCGACCAGCAGCACGGAAAGTTCTTGGCTCATGGGCTCAGGGCGCGGCGTCGGGGGGCATGGGCCAGCTCGCCACCGGCCTCGCGCACGATGTCGCGCGAGATGGCCAGGCCCAGGCCCAGGCCGCCGCCGGCGGACTTGGTGCTGAAGAAGGGCTCGAACACCCGGTCGCGCACGGCGGGGTCCAGGCCGGGGCCCTGGTCGCGCACGCGCAGGGCCACGCGGCCGTCCTGCGCAAAGGCGTCGATCCACAGCGCGCGCTGCGGCTGGTCGCGCATGGCGTCCAGCGCATTGCCGATCAGGTTGATCAGCACCTGCTCCAGCCGGTTCGGGTCGCACCAGGCGGCCAGCGGCAGGCCGGCCGTGGCGTCGTGCACGGCCACGCCTTCGCTGCGCAGCCGCTGGTCGTAGAGGAACAGCGAGTTGCGCACCGCGGTGGCCAGCACCGCCGCCTGCGGCTGGGCCTTGGACTTGCGGGCAAAGCCCTTGAGCGGCTCGATGATGGCGCCCATCTGCTCGGCCAGGCGGGCCATGATGCGCAGGTTGCCGCTCACGGCGTCCAGTTGGCCGCGCTCCATGAAGGCGACCGCGTTGCCCGACAGGGTGCGGATGGCGCCCAGCGGCTGCGTCAGCTCGTGGGTGATGCCGGTGGCCAGTTGGCCCAGCGCGGCCATCTTGCCGGCGTGCACCAGTTCGTCCTGGGCCTCGCGCAGGGTGTGCTCGGCCTGTTGGCGTTCGCGCACTTCCTTGCGCAAGCGCACGTTGGTGTCGCTGAGCGCCTGGGTGCGGCGCGCCACCTGGTCTTCCAGCTGGGCGTTGAGCTGCAGCTTCTGCTGCACGATGCGCCGACGCTGGTTGACCAACAGCATCAGCAGCAGCACGAAGCCGGCGCTGACGCCGGCTAGCAGGCTGTCTTGCGCCGCCTGCGCGCGCACCGGCTGCAGGTTGGCGAACATCAGCAGGCGCCAGTCGGTGCCGTCCAGCGTGCGGCCCAGCACCAGCATGCCGCGGTTGGCGGCCATGCGCCCGCCGGGGCCGCTGGCGCCCAGCCCGGCGGGCAGCACGCCTTCGACGATCTGGCTGTCCTCGTCCACCCGCAGGTCCACCTGCAGCGGAAAGCGGGTGATGCGGTGGTCGCCGTACAGGCGGGACAGTTGCAGGTCCACCCGCCGCTCCAGCGGCAGCTCGGCCAGGGCGGTGTAGGTCCATTCCGGGCGGGAGGACAGGATGACCACCTGGTTGGAATCGGCCAGCAGCGCGGGCGAGCCCAGCATGCCCCAGGCCTCGCCCACCGGGTCCAGCCCGATCTTGAGCACGGCCACACCCACCACCTTGGGCCCGTCGTGGATGGGGTGGGAGACGTAGTAGCCCGGCAGGCCGTCGCGCACGCCGATGGCGAAGTGCCGGCCCACCCGGCCCGACAGGGCTTCGAGGAAATAGGGGCGGAAAGAGAGGTCGTCACCCACCAGGGCCGGGTCGCTGGCGGCCAGCACGATGCCGCGCTGGTCCTGCACGAACAGCAGCGCGCTGCCCAGGTGGGCGTTGAGCCGGCGCAGGTAGCTGCTGGCGGCCTGTGCGCGCACGGGGCTGGCCGGCTGGCGCAGCAGGGCCTGCACCTCGGTGCTGAGCTGGATGGT
>JAYSCA010000575.1:0-2332 GCA_041915165.1 Ideonella sp. | reverse complement strand
ATGAAGAAGGTGGGCAAGACCGGTGGCCTGGCGCTGCTGTACTTCGAGGTCTTCTCCACCATCGCGCTGATCATCGGCCTGGTCATCGTCAACCTGGTGCAACCGGGCGCGGGCATGCACGTGGACCCCGCCACGCTGGACACCAAGGGCATCGCCAACTACGTGGCGCCCGGCAAGATGAGCACCACCACCGACTTCCTGCTGCACATCATCCCGGACAGCGTGGTCGATGCCTTCGCCAAGGGCGAGATCCTGCAGGTGCTGCTGTTCTCGGTGCTGTTCGGCTTTGCGCTGCAGAAGTTCGGCGGCCGCCACAACGTGGTCTACACCTTCATCGAGAAGATCTCGCAGGTGCTGTTCGCGATCGTCGGCGCCATCATGAAGGTGGCCCCGATCGGCGCCTTCGGCGCGATGGCCTTCACCATCGGCAAGTACGGCGTGGGCTCGCTGCTGCAGATGGCTCAGCTGATGGCGGCCTTCTACGCCACCTGCCTGCTGTTCGTGCTGGCAGTGCTGGGCACCGTGGCCCGGCTGCACGGCTTCTCGATCCTGAAGTACCTGCGCTACATCCGCGAGGAACTGCTGATCGTGCTGGGCACCTCGTCGAGCGAATCGGCCCTGCCCGGCATCATGCGCAAGCTGGAGCACGCCGGCGCCGAGAAGTCGGTGGTCGGTCTGGTGATCCCGACCGGCTATTCGTTCAACCTGGACGGCACCTCGATCTACCTGACCATGGCCGCGGTCTTCATCGCCCAGGCCACCGACACGCCGCTGAGCCTGATGCAGGAGATCACGCTGCTGGCGGTGCTGCTGCTGACCAGCAAGGGCGCCGCCGGCGTGACCGGCTCGGGCTTCATCGTGCTGGCGGCCTCGCTGGGCGCGGTGGGCCATGTGCCGGTGGCCGGCCTGGCGCTGATCCTGGGCATCGACCGTTTCATGAGCGAGGCCCGCGCGCTGACCAACCTGGTCGGCAACGGCGTGGCCACCCTGGTGGTGGCCAAGTGGGTGGGCCACCTGGACGAGGCCAAGCTGCACGCCGCCCTGGTGGAGCAGGTGCCGATGCCCGAACCGACACTGAACCTGCCCCAGGCCGGCGCCATGCCCGCGGCCCCCGGCACCCCGGCCCACTGAGCCACCTGACGGAGAATGCGGCCTCCCCACCCTGTGCCCCCGAACGTGCCGCCTTCTCCGCCCACAGAGTCCTCTCCCTCGATCCAGGCCAACCCTGCCAAGCTGCCGCCGGACGTGCTGAAGCTGGGTCTGGTCAGCCTCCTGACCGACGTGAGTTCCGAGATGATCTTCGCGGTCTTCGCGGTCTTCTTCACCACCGTGGCCGGCGCGTCCAGCGCCCTGCTGGGCCTGATCGAGGGGCTGGCGGACTTCTCGGCCTCGTCGCTGAACTACCTGGCGGGCTGGCTGTCCGACCGCAGCGGTCGACGCAAGGGGTTTGCCGTCGCCGGCTACGCCTTCTCGACCCTGGCCAAGCTGATCCTGGTGCTCTCCACCAGTGTGCTGGCCCTGTCGGCCTTCCGGGTCATCGAGCGCCTGGGCAAGGGCTTTCGTGGCCCGCCGCGGGACGCCTGGCTCTCGGCCATCGCGGCCCGCGCCACCCGTGGCTACGCGTTTGGCGTGCACAAGGCGCTGGACAAGGCCGGCGCGGTGGCCGGCCCTCTGCTGGCCTACGCGCTGCTGCAGCAGCTGGGCGAGCACCCCGGCACCTACCACTGGCTGTTCGCCCTCGCCCTGGTGCCGGCGCTGCTGAGCGTGCTGCTGCTGACCCGCATCCCGGACCGACCCGCCGAACCCCATCCGCGGGAGAGCGTGCGCGGCAACTGGCAGCAGCTGAGCCCCGGTTTCAAGCGCTTCCTGTGGCCCGCGGGCCTGTTCGCGCTGGGCTACTTCAGCCTGGGCTTCATCCTGCTGCGGGCCCATGCGATCGGGTTCAGCGTGGCCCAGGTGGTGCTGCTCTATGCCCTGTTCAACGCGGTGTGCGTGGCCGCCGCGCCGGCCATCGGCTGGCTGGGCGACCGCATCGGCCGGCCCCGCATCGTGCTGCTGGGCTACACGGTCTACGGCCTGCTCAACCTGTGGCTGGCCTGGGCCGACAGCCGCGCGGAGATCATCGCGGTGTTCGTCCTCTACGGGCTGTTCTACGCCATCGATGAGTCCCAAAGCAAGGCCTTCATCGCCGACCTGGAGCCGGCGCGCCGGGCCTCGGCCATGGGTGTGTACAACTCGGTGACCGGCGTGTTGTACCTGCCGGCCTCGCTGGTGGCCGGTGCGCTGTGGACGGTGGCGCCCACCTGGACCTTTGGTCTGGCGACCGCCTTGT
>JAYSCA010000574.1:315-2339 GCA_041915165.1 Ideonella sp. | reverse complement strand
TCGTGGCGCAGCCGGTGGTCCAGCATCAGCAGCACGTTGCGCACCGCGCCGGCCAGGGCCACGGGCTGGTGGCGCAGGCTGTCCTTGCGGGCGAAGGACTTCAGCTGCGCGACGATGCGGCCCATGCGCTCGGCCATCTCGTCGATGGTGCGCAGGTTGGTCGCCACGTCGGGCTGGCGGCCCGCCTCCAGCAGGCGCAGGCTGTTGCGCGACAGCACCCGCAGCGCAGTCAGCGGCTGGTTGATCTCGTGCGAGATGCCGGTCGACATCTGCCCCAGCACGGCCAGCTTGCTGGCCTGCAGCAGTTCGTCCTCGGCCAGCACCCGCTGGGCGATCTGGCGCTTGAGCTCCTCATTGGCGGTGCGCAGCTGGATGGTGCGCAGGTCCACCTGCCGCTCCAGCTGGTCGTGGGCTTGCTGCAGGGCGTTGCGGGCCTGCAGCAGCTGGCGAACCGCGCGTCGCCGGTGCAGCACGTAGAGCAGCAGACTGCCGGCCAGGGCGCCGGCGGCGGCCCCCCCCCAGGCCGCGGTGCGCGCCTGGCGCCAGACCTCGGACGGGTCGGAGAGGCTCAGCAGCCGCCCCCCCAGCGCCACCAGGGCCCGCTCCTGCCGCAGCAGCCGCGCCGGCATCGGCTGGCTGGCCGGCGGCACCCGCACCAGGCTGACGGTGGGGGAAATCTGGCGGTCGATGGCCAGGGCCAGGGTGCCCACGGCATGCGGCGGGGCCGACAGCGGGCCGATCTGGCCCGGATCGGGGGCCAGCCAGCGGTACTTCCAGTCGGGCACCGAGGTGATGACCACCGTGTCGCGGTCGTCCAGCACCAGCAGCCGTTCGCTCTGCGAGCGGGCCCCCAGGTCCACCCAGGTGGCCTCCAGCGGGGCCAGGTTGAGCTTGAGCACCACCCGGCCACGGGTGCGGCCCTGCAGGACCACCGGGTGCACGAACAGGTAGTCGGTGCTGCCGTCCACCGGGTTGCGCGCGAAGTGGTCCGCGGGCAGGGCCAGTTCCCGCGCCGGCGTGTCGCCATCGCTTGGGGCGCTGGTGGCCAGCAGCCGGCCTTCCGCGTCCGTCACCATCGCCTCGGTGGCCCCGGCCCGCACGCCGATGCGGGCCAGTGTCAGCCGGGCCGCTTCCCGGGCCTGGGGGGACTCGGGGTGCAGCAGCATCGCGTGCACGTCAGCGTCAGCGGCGATCAGGCTGGGCAGATAGGCATAGCGGGCCAGCTCGGCTTCCAGCGTGGCGGCATAGAGCTCCAGCCGTTCATTGGCGACCGCCGCCAGGTTGTCCAGGCCGGCGCGCTCGTTCCAGCGGTAGCCCACCCAGCTGCCCAGCCCCACCAGGGCCAGCACAACCAGGGCCACGGCGCCTGTGCGCAGCAGGCGCAGGGGCCAGGGCGCCTGCTCGGCGGGATCCAACGGAGCACTCGGTTCGGACATCAGGGTGCGTAGTGTGCCCAAAGCCAAGGCCTCCGGCGCGGGGCGTCGGCCGGCAAGACGCGCTTTGGCCGCGGTGGCGGCACCTCATGGTGTGGAAAACCGCACTTCCGCAGAAATGGCGGTGCGAAAAGTCGCCCGGCGGCCGCACGGCGGCCGTGCGGAGGAGGGCACCGATCCGGGGCAAAACGCCGAACTTGAGCGGTTGGGCTCAGGGTTATCCATGAACCATGTTGGTGCAAACCCCAGCTGGCACAGGCTGTGCGATACAGGTTGCATTGCAGGACGCGGTTCGCCGCTCAACAACAAGGTTCATTGAATGGATATCTTCGTTCAACAGATCATCAATGGTTTGGTGCTGGGGAGCATGTACGCTCTGGTGGCGCTGGGCTACACGATGGTGTACGGGATCATCAGCCTGATCAATTTCGCGCACGGCGAAGTGCTGATGGTGGGTGCGATGGTGTCGTGGTCGGTGGTGACGGCGCTGGCGGATTCGGGCTTGCCCGGGTGGGCGCTGCTCCTGATCTCGCTGCCAATCGCGATTCTGGCGTGCTCGGTGCTGAACTACGTGGTGGAGAAGGTGGCCTA
>JAYSCA010000574.1:0-305 GCA_041915165.1 Ideonella sp. | reverse complement strand
CGGCCGCTGCGCAACGCGCCGCGGCTGGCCCCGCTGATCACGGCCATGGGCATGAGCCTGCTGCTGCAGACGCTGGCCATGATGATCTGGAAGCCCAACCCCAAGCCCTTCCCGCCGCTCTTGCCCACCGACGTGTTCTTCCTGTGGGCGGACGGGCCGGTGATCACGGTCACGCAGCTGCTGATCCTGGGCACCACGGTGGCGGTGCTGGCTGCACTCTTGTGGCTGGTCAACAAGACCAAGCTGGGCCGGGCGATGCGCGCCACGGCCGAGAACCCGCGGGTGGCCGGTCTGATGGGGGTCAA
>JAYSCA010000573.1:0-2343 GCA_041915165.1 Ideonella sp. | reverse complement strand
CCGGCCCGCCAGGGGCTGATTGGCACCTCGCCGGCCTTTCGCGAGATGCTGGCGCTGGTGGCGCGGGTGGCGCCGTCAGAGGCCAGCGTGCTGCTGCTGGGCGAGTCGGGTACCGGCAAGGAGCTGGTGGCCCGGGCGGTGCACGAGGGCAGCCCGCGCGGCAGCAAGCCCTGGGTGGTGGTGGATTGCGCCAGCCTGCCCGAGAGCCTGTTCGAGAGCGAACTGTTCGGCCACGAGAAGGGCGCCTTCACCGGGGCCCACATGGCGCGCTCCGGCCTGATCGAGGCGGCCAGCGGCGGCACGCTGTTCCTGGACGAGGTGGGCGACATCCCGCTGGCGATGCAGGTCAAGCTGCTGCGCCTGCTGGAAAGCGGCACCTACCGCCGGGTGGGCAGCACCGAGCTGCGCCACGCCGACGTGCGCCTGGTGTCGGCCACCCACCGCGATCTGTCGGCCATGGTGGCGCAGGGCCGCTTCCGCGAGGACCTGTACTACCGCCTCAGCACCTTCCCGATCGCGCTGCCGCCGCTGCGCGAGCGCCAGGGGGACATCCTGCTGCTGGCTGCGGCGCTGCTGGAGCGGGTGGCGCCGGGGCGGACGATGACGCTGGACCAGGACGCGGTGCAGGCCCTGGCCCGTCACCCCTTCCCCGGCAACGTGCGCGAGCTGCGCAATGTGCTGGAACGGGCGGTGCTGCTCAGCGATGGCGACCACATCACCGCGGCGACGGTGGCGCGCGCCCTCTCGGTGGGCCTGCTGCGCCGGCCGGCCCCGCTGCCGCCCTTGCCGGCGCTGAGCACCCCGGCCCCGGTGGCCCCCGGCGGGGACGATGGGCGGGCCCCGGCCTCGCTGCGGGCCGCCGAGGCGCAGGCCCTGCGCGCCGCACTGCAGGCCCACCAGGGCAGCCGGGAGGCCCTGGCCGCCGCGCTGGGCATCAGCGTGCGCACGCTTTACCGCAAGCTCAAAACCCTGGCGCCGGAAATGCTCAACCCGGACTGAAGCAAGGGCTCGGCCACCGGGCTATGCTTGGCGCCCCGCTTGGTCTTCCTCTGTTGGACACCGCACGCATGTCATCTCTGATCTTCCCCGCTCCCACCCCGGTCGTGGCGCCCATCCAGGGCCGCGATGAAGGCTTTCCGATCCGCCGCATCTTCTGCGTGGGGCGCAACTACGAGGCCCATGCCAAAGAGATGGGCTCGGTGGCCGACCGCGAGGCGCCGTTCTACTTCAACAAGGCGTCCGAGGACTACGTGGCTTCGGGCCGCACCGTGCCCTACCCGCCGGGCACGAAGAACCTGCACCACGAAATGGAGCTGGTGGTGGCCATTGGCGTGGCGGGCTTCCGCATTCCCGAGGGTGAAGCCCTGGCGCATGTCTACGGCTACGCCTGTGGTCTGGACATGACCCGGCGCGACCTGCAGAACGCCGCCAAGGACAAGCAGCGCCCCTGGGACCTGGGCAAGGACTTCGAGAATGCCGCCGTGCTGTCGGCCATTGCCCCGGCCAGCGTGATCGGCCACCCGTTCCGGGCCGCGATCGAGCTGCGGGTGAACGGCCAGACCCGCCAGTCCTCGGACATCTCGCTGATGATCCACCACGTGCCGGCCATCATCGCCCACCTGTCGCAGTACTACCACCTGCAGCCGGGCGACCTGATCTACACCGGCACGCCCGAAGGCGTGGGCCCGGTGGTGGCCGGCGATGTGCTGGAAGGCTCGATCGAAGGCGTGGGCAGCATTGCGCTGACGCTCGGCGCCGCCGAGTGAGCGGCGGCCGGCCGGTCTCGCCGGTCGGCATGAAAAAGCCCCGCGGACGGAGGCCGGCGGGGCTGGGCTGTTTTCGGGGCGTCGGGTGACTCAGAACGGAATGTCGTCGTCCATGTCGTCGAAGCCGGTGGACGACTTCGGGGCCGGGCGCGGCGCCGGGGCGGGAGCCCGCGGCGGAGCGGCCGGGCGGGCCGCCGGACGGTTGTAGCTGCCACCACCACCGCCCATGTCCTCGTCCATGCCGCCGGATTCGCCGCCGCCCATGCTGTCACGGCCACCCAGCAGCTGCATGGTTTCGGCCACGATTTCGGTGGTGTAGCGGTCGTTGCCGTCCTTGTCCTGCCACTTACGGGTCTTCAGGCGGCCTTCGATGTAGACCGGGCGGCCCTTCTTCAGGTACTCGCCGGCAATCTCGGCCAGGCGGTCGTACAGCACCACCGAGTGCCACTCGGTCTCTTCCTGGCGTTCACCGGATTCGCGGTTCTTCCAGTTGCGGGTGGTGGCCAGGCGCAGGTTGCAGACGGCGGCGCCGCTGGGGGTGTAGCGCACTTCCGGGTCGCGGCCCAGGTTGCCGATG
>JAYSCA010000572.1:0-2345 GCA_041915165.1 Ideonella sp. | reverse complement strand
TGAGCCTCGCGCCCGCATCACCTGCCTTCCCTCTTCACGCAACGAATTGCTTCACACCATGAACCTGCCCCTGCTGAACAGCGTCACCGCCTTTGTCTGGGCCGAGGCCGACATGCTCGACCACGGTGAATTCGCCGCCTGGCTGGACCTGTGGGTCCCCGCCGGCCAGTACATCGTGCCGATCGACCCGGACACCACCGACTTCGACAACACCCTCAACTACGCCAACGACAACGCCACCATGCGCCGCCTGCGCGTGGAGCGCCTGACCAGCGGCGAATCGGTCTCCACCCAGCCGCCCGCGCGCACCGTGCGCTCGGTCTCGCGTCTGCGCGTCATCAGCCAGGACGGCGACACCGTCACCCTGCGCGGCGCCCAGGACCTGCGCGACTTTCGCAAGGACAAGTTCCACCAGCACACCGCCGACGTCACCTGGACCCTGGTCGCCCACGGCGACAGCTGGCGCATCCAGCGCAAGGTCGTGCGCATGATCAACTCCGTCGACACGCTCAGCGCCGTCGGCTACATCTTCTGAAGGCAGCCTCGTCATGACGAACATGCCTTCCGAAACGACGGCCCGGCCCATTGCGGTCGTCACCGGCGCGGCCGCCGGTCTGGGCCAGGTGATCGCCGGCGAGCTGCACGGCGCCGGCTACCGCGTGCTGCTGACCGACGTGGACGCGGCGGGCGCCCAGGCCGCCGCCCAGGCGCTGGACGCCAGCGGCGCGACCGCGCAGGGCCTGGCCCTGAACGTGCTGAACAAGGCCGACTTCGAGGCCGCGCTGGCCCACCTGAAGGCCGGCTGGGGCCTGCCGCAGGTGCTGGTGAACAACGCCGCGCTGACGCTGACCACCCCGGTGATGCAGATCAGCCCGGAAGAGTTCTCCCGCGTGCTGGACATCAACCTGCGCGGCTGCTTCCTGGGCTGCCAGGTCTTTGGCGCGGCGATGGGCGAGGCCGGCTACGGCCGCATCGTCAACCTGGCCTCGCTGGCCGGCCAGAACGGCGGCACCGCCTCGGGCGCGCACTACGCCTCGTCCAAGGCCGGCATCCTGACGCTGACCAAGATCTTCGCCCGCGAGCTGGGCGCCAAGGGCGTCACCGTCAACGCCGTGGCCCCGGGGCCGATGGACCTGCCCTCGGTGCATGCCGCGGTGCCGGCCGACCGCCTGGCCCAGATCGTCAAGACCATCCCCGTGCAGCGCCTGGGCAACCCGCGCTTCGTCGCCCGCATGGTGGTGCTGCTGGCCTCGGCCGAGGCCGACTTCGCCACCGGTGCCGCCTGGGACTTCAACGGCGGCATCTTCATGCGCTGACCGCCCCGCGCCGCCTTCTCACCCTTGACCCACGAGCCCTGCCCAGGAACCTGCCGATGAGCACCGCCACCCTCTCCTCTCCCTCCGCCGCCACGCTGGACGTGGTGGTGCGCGACCGCAGCCTGCAAGGTCAAGCCGTGGCCGTGCTGGCCCTGGCCGCCGCCGACGGCAGCGCCCTGCCCGCCTTCACCGCCGGCGCCCATGTGGACCTGCACCTGCCCGGCGGGCTGGTGCGCCCCTACTCGCTGTGCAGCGACCCGGCCGACACCCAGACCTACCGCCTGGGCGTGCTCAAGGACCCCGCCTCGCGCGGCGGCTCGGTGGCCGTGCACGCCGCCTTGCAGGCCGGCGCCCGCCTGACCATCAGCGCCCCGCGCAACCACTTCCCGCTCGACGAGAGCGCGCCGCACAGCGTGCTGGTGGGCGGCGGCATCGGCATCACGCCGATGCTGGCGATGGCCCACCGCCTGCACGCGCTGGGCGCCTCCTTCGAGCTGCACTACTGCGCCCGCAGCCGCGCCCAGGCCGCCTTCCTCGACGAGCTGGCCCAGGCCCCCTGGGCCGAGCGCGTCACGCTGCACTTCGATGAAGCGGGCGAGGCCGACAAGCTGGTACCCGCCGCGGTGCTGAAGTCCGCCCCGGCCGGCAGCCACCTGTATGTCTGCGGCCCGGCGGGCTTCATGGACTGGGTGATGGCCGAGGCCGCCGGTGCTGGCCTGGCCCCCGCGCAGATCCACCGCGAGTACTTCAGCGCGCCGGTGATCGCCTCCGACAGCCCGGACCAGGCCTTCGACGTGGTGGCCCAGCGCAGCGGCAAGACCGTGCATGTGGCCCCCACCGAGAGCCTGCTGAGCGCGCTCAAGCGCATCGGCATCGAGGTGCCGGTCTCCTGCGAGCAGGGTGTGTGCGGCACCTGCGCCTGCACGGTGCTGGAAGGCGAGCCCGACCACCGCGACGCCTACCTCACCGACGAGGAACGCGCCGCCAACGACCAGATCATGGTGTGCTGCTCGCGTTCGCGCTCGGCCC
>JAYSCA010000571.1:0-2349 GCA_041915165.1 Ideonella sp. | reverse complement strand
AGCGCCTGGCGCAGCGGGCTGCGGCAGCTGGCCATCGGCGCCGCGGCGGCGGCCCTGACCTACGGGGCCGGCCGCTGGCTGGCCGCCGGGCTGGGCTGAGGCAGGGCCAGGGGCTTGGCATTGCTCACCCCCACGCGGCGGGCGAGGGTACCCACGGTGAGCCCCTGCACCAGGATCGAGAACACCACCACGCAGTAGGTCAGCGACAGCACCACCTCCCGGCTGTGCCCGGCCGGCAGCGACAAGGCCAGCGCCACCGACACGCCACCGCGCACCCCGGCCCAGGTCAGCACCCGCCAGGTGCCCCGCGGCAGGCTCATCGTCAGCCGCAGCAGCGCCATCAGGGCCGCCACGCTCAGGCCACGCGCCAGCAGGGTGATGACGATGGTCAGCGCCGCCGCCGCCAGAATGCCGCCGCTGAAGTGGACCCGGATCACCTCCAGCCCGATCAGCACGAACAGCAAGGTGTTCAGGATGCCGTCCACCAGGCGCCAGAAGCGCGACAGGTGGTCCTGGGTGTCCTGCGGGAAGTCACGGTCGGAGCGGCTGCGGGTGCCCACCACCATGCCCACCACCACCATGGCCAGCGGGCCGGAGAAGTCCAGCTCCTCGACCAGGCCATAGCCGCCCATCACGGTGGCCAGGGTCAGCAACACCTCCACCTGGTAGCTCTGCACGTCTTTGAGCATGCGGTAGAGCAGGTTGCCCATCAGCAAGCCCATCAAAATGCCGCCGCCGCCTTCGCGCGCCAGCTGGCTGAGCGCCTCGGCCGCCGTGGGCCAGTCGCCGGTCTTCACCATCGACAGGGCCAGTGAAAACAGCACCACGCCCACCGCGTCGTTGAACAGTGACTCGCCGGCGATGATGGCTTCCATGGTGCGCGGCACGCCGGCCGACTTCAGGATGCTGCCCACCGCCACCGCATCGGTCGGGGAGATCAGCGCGCCGAACACCAGGCAGTACGGCAAGGCCAGCCGCACCCCCACCATCGGCAGCAGCTTCCAGAGCGCCAGGCCGACCAGCAAGGCGCTGACCACCGTGCCCGCCACCGTGAGGGCGACGATGGGCTTCTGGAACCGCACCAGCTCGCCCAGCTTGAACTGCAGCCCGCCGGCGAACAGCAGCACCGCCAGCATGCCGCGCATCAGCACGCCGGGGAAATCGATCGACGCCACCATCGCCGCCTGGTAGCGCCGGGGTTCGCTCCAGCCGATGTAGTCCAGGCCGATCAGTGCGCCGGAGATGGCCAGCGCGATGGTCATCACGCCGATGGTGGTGGGCAGGCCGATGAAGCGGTGGTTGATGTAAGCGAAGACGGCCGTGATGACCAGGCACCAGACGGTGATTTCAAGCATGGGGCGGCGGATCCGGGACGCGGTGCGGCAGCGAGCACAGCGTCATACGGTACCACCGGGGCCACAAAGTTCCCTGGGAAATGTGACCGCGTCCTCCGCCCCATGGAGGCTCAGAAGGTTTCCCAGTCGTCCGACGCGGCCACGGCCGCCGCCGCCGGTTTCGCCGCCGCGGCTGGCGCAGGGGTCGCGGCCCGTGCCACCGGGGGCCGCGCTGCCGCTGGAGCCGCCTTCGGCGTCGGCTTGGACGGGGCCGCGACGCTGGCCACGGGGGCGCTCACGCTGACCGCCGGCGTGCTGCGCCGCTCGTGCGCGGTCAGGCGGAACACCGCCACCGCCTCGACCAGGTGCCGCGCCTGGTTCTTCAGGCTGTCGGCCGCAGCGGCGCTTTCTTCCACCAGGGCGGCGTTCTGCTGCGTGGCCTGGTCCATCTGGCCCACCGCCTCGCCCACCTGGGACACGCCGTTGGCCTGCTCGGCACTGGCGGAGGTGATTTCAGCCACGATGTCGCTGACGCGGCGAATCGACCCGACGATCTCACCCATGGTCTCACCGGCCTGCCCCACCAGCGCACTGCCCTTCTCGACCTGCTCGACGCTGCGGCCGATCAGGGCCTTGATCTCTTTGGCCGCATCGGCGCTGCGCTGGGCCAGGGCCCGCACCTCGCCCGCCACCACGGCGAAGCCGCGGCCCTGCTCGCCGGCGCGCGCGGCTTCCACCGCGGCGTTCAGCGCCAGGATGTTGGTCTGGAATGCGATGCCGTCGATCACGCCGATGATGTCGCCGATCTTGCGGCTGCTCTCGTTGATCTCCTGCATGGTGGTCACCACCTGGCCGACCACCTCGCCGCCCTGCATCGCCACGCTGGACGCGCCCTGGGCCAGCTGGTTGGCCTGCTTGGCGCTGTCGGCGTTGTGGCGCACGGTGGAACCGAGTTCCTCCATGGTGGCGGCCGTCTCCTCCAGGGCGCTGGCCTGCTCCTCGGTGCGGCTGGACA
>JAYSCA010000570.1:0-2351 GCA_041915165.1 Ideonella sp. | reverse complement strand
GGGCATGGCGCCGGACGTGAAGCTGGAGAAGGTGGTGGTCAGCGAGGCCGGCGCCTCGGTCTACTCGGCCTCCGAGTTCGCCTCCAAGGAGCTGCCGGACCTGGACGTGAGCCTGCGCGGCGCGGTGTCCATCGCCCGCCGCCTGCAGGACCCGCTGGCCGAGCTGGTGAAGATCGAGCCCAAGAGCATCGGCGTGGGCCAGTACCAGCACGACGTGAACCAGAGCGAGCTGGCCCGCACGCTGGACGCGGTGGTGGAAGACTGCGTGAACTCGGTGGGCGTGGACCTGAACACCGCCTCGGCGCCGCTGCTGGCCCAGGTCTCGGGCCTGTCCACCGCGGTGGCCAACAGCATCGTGCGCTGGCGCGACGCCAACGGCGCCTTCCGCAACCGACAGCAGCTGCTGGACGTGGCCGGTCTGGGCGCCAAGACCTTCGAGCAGGCCGCGGGCTTCCTGCGCATCCGCGATGGCGACAACCCGCTGGACCTGTCGGGTGTGCACCCGGAAACCTACCCGGTGGTCGAGAAGATCATCGCCGCCGCCGGCCGGCCGATCCAGGAGCTGATCGGCAATGCGGACGTGATCCGCAAGCTGCGGCCCGAGGCCTTCGCCGACGCGAAGTTCGGCGCCATCACGGTCAAGGACATCCTGGCCGAGCTGGAAAAGCCCGGCCGCGACCCGCGCCCGGACTTCAAGGTGGCCCGCTTCAACGACGGCGTCGAGGACATCAAGGACCTGCAGGAGGGCATGGTGCTGGAAGGCACGGTGTCCAACGTGGCCCAGTTCGGCGCCTTCGTGGACCTGGGCGTGCACCAGGACGGCCTGGTGCATGTGAGCCAGCTGTCCAACAAGTTCGTCAACGACGCCCGCGAGGTGGTCAAGACCGGCGACATCGTCAAGGTCAAGGTGCTGGAGGTCGATCTGGCCCGCAAGCGCATCAGCCTGACGATGAAGCTCGACGCCGCCGCGCCCGGTCCCAAGAGCGGCAGCCGGGGTGAGAACAGCTACCGTCCGGCCGGGCGGGGTGAGCGCGCGCCGTCGGGCCGTGGTCACCAGCCCGAGGCGCAGAACGCGATGGCCGCGGCCTTCGCCAAGCTCAAGCGCTGAGCGGACGCCGGGCCAGGCATGACGATGAAGGCCCTGCGTGTCCTGGCCGGCCCGGCCGCGCTGGCGCGGCTGCGCCAGGGGCCACTGACGCCGGCCGAGGTGCGGGTGGTGCCCGGCGCGGCCGGTGGGCCCAAGGGCCTGATCCTCGGCCCGTTGGACCAGTTTCTGTTCGGCGACTGGCTGCCGCGCGGCCGCCACACGGTGCACCTGCTGGGCGCCTCGATCGGCGCCTGGCGCATGACGGCCGCCTGCCTGCCCGACCCGGTGGCTGCGCTGCAGCGCCTGGCGGAGGACTACATCACCCAGCGCTATGCGCATGCGCCGGGCCAGCCGCCGCCGCCCAGCCATGTCAGCACGGTGTTTGGCGCCAAGCTGCAAGAGCACTTTGGCGGGCAGGAGGCGGCGCTGCTGGCCCACCCGCAGTACCGCCTGCATGTCTTCACCAGCCATGGCCGGCGCTGGCTGCGGCGTGAGACCGCCCACTGGCGCACCAGCCTGGGCTATGGCGCGGCCTTTGCCAGCAACCTGCTCACCCGTTCCGCCCTGGGCGCCTGGCTGGAGCGGGTGGTGTTCTCCGACCCGCGCGACGCGCTGCCGCTGCCACTGAACGACCTCCGTGGCGTGCAGGTGCCGATGACGCCAGAGAACCTGATCCCGGCGGTGCTGGCCAGCTGTGCGATCCCGTTCTGGCTGGATGCGGTGCATGACATCCCGGGCGCACCCGCCGGGGCCTACTGGGACGGCGGCATCACCGACTACCACCTGCACCTGCGCTACGACCGCCTGCTGGCCGGGGAGGGGGGCGAGCCGGGCTGGGCGCTGTACCCGCACTTCCAGTCCACGCTGGTGCCCGGCTGGCTGGACAAGCCCCTGCGCTGGCGCCACCACGCCACCGGCGCGCTGGACCGCGTGGTGGTGCTGGCGCCGCGACCCGAGTGGCTGGCCGCGCTGCCCGGCGGGCAGCTGCCCAGCCGCGAGGACTTCAAGACCTACCTCGACGATGATGCCGCCCGGGAAACCGCCTGGCGCCGCGCGGTGGCCGAAAGCCAGCGCCTGGCCGACGAGTACCAGGCCTGGGTGGACGGTGGCGTCACGCCCGAACTGCAGCCCTTGCCCTGAGGCCTGTCCTCGGCCTCAGCCGGCCGGTTCGGCCACCGTGGCGGAGGCCGCCGGGGCCGTCGACGGGGTGTCGCGCAGACCATGCCGGGCCGCCACCATCCAGGCGGCCGCCCGTTCGGCCATC
>JAYSCA010000569.1:0-2362 GCA_041915165.1 Ideonella sp. | reverse complement strand
CCCGCGCGCTGTCGTGCCAGCGCCGCAGCAGCCAGCGGCCCAGCAGCTCGAAGCCCAGGTGGATCAGCACCCCGGTGGCGGCCACCAGCAGCAGGGCCGCGAACATCTTCGGGATCTCGGTGCGGAAGGCCGCCTCCAGGATGCGCGAGGCCAGGCCGGTGTTGCGGCCGGCCGCGCCGGCGGTGAACTCGGCCGCCACCGCGCCGATCAGGCTCAGGCCGCCGGCGATCTTCAGGCCGGCCAGGAAGTACGGCAGGGCCGACGGGATCAGCAGAAAGCGCAGCGTCTGCCAGCGGCTGGCCTGGTAGAGGCGAAACAGCTCGCGCAGGCCGGCGTCGGCGCTGCGCAGCCCGGCCAGCGTGTTGGCCAGCAGCGGGAAGAAGGCGACGATCCAGGCGCAGATCAGCACCGTGGCCTCGGCGCTGTCGGTCAGGATCATGATCAGCGGCGCCACCGCGATCACCGGCGTGACCTGCAGCACCACCGCGAACGGGGTCAGGCTCCACTCCAGCCAGGGCGACAGCGCGAACAACGCCGCCAGCCCCACGCCGCCGGCGCAGGCCAGCGCCAGCGCGCTGAAGGTGATGCGCACCGTGACCCACCAGCTCGCCAGCAGCGAGCCGGCGTTGGCCCACAGCGTCTGCAGCACCAGCAGCGGCCCCGGCAGCAGGTAGGGCGGGATGTCCCAGACCCGCACCGCGGCCTCCCAGCCCGCCAGGGCCAGCGCCACCGCCAGCGTGGGGGCCAGCCAGCGGGCGCGGCGCGCCCGGCGGCCGGACCCGCCCGCGGTGTCAGCCAAGGACCGCTTCCCCGGCCGCGCGGGCCAGCGCTTCGCTCAGCCGGGCGCAGGCGGTGGCAAAGGCCTCGCTCTGGCGGAAGGCCGGCGTGCGGTGGGCCGGGCCGTCCACCACCACCTCGTCGAGGATGCGGCCCGGACGGGCGCTCATCACCAGCACGCGCTGGCTGAGGAACACCGCCTCGTACACGCTGTGGGTCACGAACACGGTGGTGAAGGCCGGGGCCTGGCCCTCGGGGTGCCAGAGGTCCAGCAGGGCCTGGTTCAGGCCGAAACGGGTGATCTCGTCCAGCGCGGCGAAGGGCTCGTCGAGCAGCAGCAGCGCGGGCTGCGTGACCAGGGCGCGGGCGATGGAGGCGCGCATCTTCATGCCGCCGGAGAGCTCGCGCGGCATGGACTGGGCGAAGTCCAGCAGCCCCACGCGGGCCAGCGCCGCCCGCGCGGCCTCGGCCCGCGGCTCGGCCGCCACCCCTTGCAGGCGCAGCGGCAGCTCGACATTGCTCTGCACGTCGGCCCAGGGCATCAGCGTCGGCTCCTGGAACACAAAGCCCGTGTCGCGCACCGGGCCGCGCACCGGTTCACCGGCCCGCAGCACCTGGCCGGCGCTGATCGGGTCCAGCCCGGCCAGCACGCGCAGCAGCGAGCTCTTGCCGCAGCCCGACGGGCCCAGCAGGCTGACGAACTCGCCCGGCGCGATGCGCAGGTTCACGTCCTGCAGGGCCTGCAGCCCGGTTTCGTAGCGGCGGTCCACCGCCTTCAATTCGATCAATGCTTGAGGAGACTTCACGGGCGAGACTGTACGCGACGTGGGAAGATGCCCCCGCCATGCCCACCCTGGAGGTCGTGCCCGACCACTTCCCGCACGCGAGCGATCGCGCCAGCTTCCGCCGCCCGGCCGCGCTGCCTGGGGTGGAGCTCTACCGCGCCCGCATCCTGCGCCATGCCTTCGACCCGCATGCCCACGACGGCTATGGCCTGGGCATGGTCGAGGCCGGCGCGCAGCGCTTCCACTACCGCGGCCAGGACCACGAGGCCCCGGCCAATGCGCTGGTGCTGATGCAGCCGGGTGAGCTGCACACCGGCGCCCCGGCCTGCGCCCAGGGCTGGACCTACCGCATGCTCTATGTGGACGAGGCCGTGCTGCAGGCCCACCTGGGCGAGACGGCCCCGGCCTGGCACTTCCGCGAGGCGGTGCGGCGCGACGCCCGCCGGGCGCGCCGCTTCGGCCAGGCGCTCGGGGCCCTGTGGGACGCCACCGAGACCGGCGACCGAGGCCTGCAGGACGATCTGCTGGCCCAGTGCCTGGACCTGCTGCAACCGCTGGCCGAGGCGCGGGGCCCCGCGCTCGGTCTGACGGCCGACTTCCGGCCCCTGCTGACCCGGCTGCGGGACGACCTGGCCCATGCCTGGCGCCTGCCCGAGATGGCGACGCTGGCCGGCATGAGCCCCAGCCATTTCCAGCGCAGCTTCAGCGCCCACCACCAGGTCAGCCCCCACCAATGGCTGATGGCCCAGCGGCTGGCCGAGGCCAAGCGCCTGCTGGCCCGGGGCCAGGCCCCGGCCGAG
>JAYSCA010000568.1:0-2366 GCA_041915165.1 Ideonella sp. | reverse complement strand
GCCGATCAGCGGCTGGCGCGGGGTCATGCGCAGGCCGATGGCCGGGTCGCCGGTGCGGGCCACGGCATGGCGCCAGGCGGCATCGAACAGGTCCGCCAGGGTGGTGGGCGACAGCACGGCCTCCAGCGTGGCCACGCCGCCCTCCCCCAGCAGGAAGGCATCCAGGTCCAGACCACAGCGGGAAAAACCATCATGCATGGCGCGATAAGCGCACAGCTGCCGCAATGGAAGGGTGTTCATGCCGACTCCGGAAGACGCCACCCGCCGTCGACATCACGGCGAGCCAAAAAAGCACGGGCGTGCTTTTTTGAGTCCTCTACAGTAACAAAGCGGCAACAGGCCGACCACCCAGGGTTACCCCGGAGCGGTCGACCTCATCCCATGAACAAGGGGAAGCTCAGAAGCCTTCTTCGACCAGCTCGGCCGCGCGGATCAAGGCGCGGGCCTTGACCTCGGTTTCGCGCCATTCCATCTCGGGCACCGAGTCGGCCACCACGCCGGCCCCCGCCTGCACATACAGGGTCTGGTTCTTGACGATGCCGGTGCGGATGACGATGGCCACATCCATGTCGCCGGCAAAGCTCAGGTAGCCACAGGCCCCGCCGTAGATGCCGCGCTGCACCGGCTCCAGCTCGTCGATGATCTCCATCGCGCGGATCTTGGGCGCGCCGCTGAGCGTGCCCGCCGGGAAGGACGCCTTGAGCACGTCCAGGTTGCTCATGCCGTCTTTCAGCAGGCCCTCGACATTGCTGACCATGTGCATCACGTGCGAGTAGCGCTCGATCGCGAAGGCCTCCGTCACCTTGACCGAACCGGTCTTGGCGATGCGGCCCACGTCGTTGCGCGCCAGGTCGATCAGCATCACGTGCTCGGCGCGCTCCTTGGGGTCGGCCAGCAACTCGGCTTCCAGCGCCTTGTCGGCGTCGGGCGTGGCACCGCGCGGGCGGGTGCCGGCGATCGGCCGGATGATGACCTTCTGGCCTTCGGGCGTGTGCTCGTGGCGCACCAGGATCTCCGGCGAAGAGCCGACGATCTGGAAGTCCCCCATGTCGTAGAAGTACATGTAGGGGCTGGGGTTGAGCGAGCGCAGCGCGCGGTACAGGCTCAGCGGGCTCTCGGTGTAGCGCTTCTGCAGCCGCTGGCCGACGACGATCTGCATGCAGTCGCCCGCGGCGATGTAGTCCTTGGCCTTCTGCACCGCGGCCTGGAAGTCGTCCTTGGCGAACTCGCGCTCGACCGCGTAGCTCGGCCCGCGCTTGACCGCCGGCGCGGTGACGCTGTAGCGCAGCTTGTCGGCCAGCTCGGCCAAGCGGCGCTTGGCGTTGAAATACGCCTCCGGGCGCGACGGGTCGGCCCAGACGATCAGGTAGAGCCGGCCCGACAGGTTGTCGATCACGGCCAGTTCCTCGGTCTGCAGCAGCAGGATGTCGGGCGTGCCGATGCCGCCAGGTTGGGTCGTGTGCGCCAGCTTCTTCTCGATGAAGCGCACCGTGTCATAGCCGAAGTAGCCAGCCAGACCGCCGCAGAAGCGCGGCAGGCCCGGCGGCAGCGCCGGCTTGAAGCGGGCCTGGTACTGGGCGATGAAGTCCAGCGGGTTGCCCTCGTGGACCTCCACCACCTGGCCGTCGGTGACGACCTCGGTGCGCGGGCCGGTGGCGCGCAGCAGCGTGCGCGCGGGCAGGCCGATGAAGGAATAGCGGCCGAAGCGCTCGCCGCCGACAACCGACTCCAGCAGGAAGCTGTTGGGCTGGCCACCAGCCAGCTTCAGGTACAGCGACAGCGGGGTTTCCAGGTCGGCGAAGGCCTCGTTGATCAGGGGGATGCGGTTGTAGCCCTGAGCGGCCTGGCTCTTGAATTCGAGTTCGGTGATCACAGTCGTTCTCCTCGTCCCGCGCTGCAGGGTTCAGGCCTCACGGGGCCGATGGCGCGGGGGGTGTTCTCGTCACGGCGCGGCCAGACAGCGGCCGCGCCCAGGATGATTCAGGCGAACCAACGACGCCAGGGCCAGGCTCCCCGGTCGTGCGTGAACGACATCCGTTTGCGCGAGGTGAACATGGCGGCAGTGTAGCAGCGCCACACCCCGATCCCCCCGGTTTGAGGGAGGCGCCAGCCATGGACAGGCTGACACACGCGGGTCACACTGCCCGATTCTGTGGCGGCCCACCCGGCACCACGAGGACATCACACGACAACAGGGGCCATCGCCATGCGGCGTCGTTGGGTGAAGGCGGGGGCACCACCCTCGTGAGCGTCTGGCCGAGCCACCTTGACGACAGTCAGTTGCTCAAGTCTGCGGGGGAGTCCAGCGGTGAGGCAGGAGCTCCTCGAGCCGGCTGTTGGGCAGAGTCGGCAGCCGCTCCAACACG
>JAYSCA010000567.1:0-2382 GCA_041915165.1 Ideonella sp. | reverse complement strand
CGCCCGTGCCGCTGCTGCAAGGCTTCGCCCTTCTGCTGCTGAGCCAGTCGGCCGGCGAGGCGCTGGTGCGCCTGCTGGGCCTGCCGCTGCCGGCCCCGGTGCTGGGCGCGGTGCTGCTGCTGGGGCTGCTGCGCTGGGCGCCGCTGCAGGGGCCGGTGGGCGTGGCGGCCAACGGTCTGCTGGGCCACCTGTCGCTGCTGTTCGTGCCGGTGGGGGTGGGCGTCATCACCCACCTGGACCTGTTGGGCGCCTATGGCGTGCGCATGCTGCTGGCCATCGTGCTGTCCACCTGGCTGGGCCTGGCGGTGACCGCGCTGGTGCTGCGCGCGCTGCTGCCGGCCGGCGACGAGGGCGACGCGACCGGGGAGAACGCGCGATGAGCTCCTTCGTCGAACTCTGGGTCTACCTGTCGGCCACGCCGCTGTTCGGCCTGACCGCGACCGTCTCGGCCTATGTGCTGGCGCAGATGCTGAGCCACCGGCTGGGCCATCCGCCGCTGGCCAACCCGGTGCTGTGGACGGTGCTGGCCCTGTCGCTGCTGTTGCTGCTCACCGGCACCTCCTATCCCAGCTACTTCTCCGGCGCGCAGTTCATCCACTTCCTGCTGGGCCCCGCGGTGGTGGCCCTGGCCTGGCCGATGTGGCAGCGCCGGGCCCAGCTGCGCGCCCGCTGGGTGCCGCTGCTGCTGGCGGCGCTGACGGGCGGGGCGGTGGCCGCGCTCAGCGCGGTGCTGATCGGCCATGCGCTGGGCCTGCCGCACGAGGTGCTGGCCTCGCTGGCGCCCAAGTCGGTCACCGCGCCGGTGGCCATGGGCATTGCCGAGCGCCTGGGCGGCATTCCGGCGCTGGCCGCGGTGGCGGCCCTGATCACCGGCCTGACCGGCGCACTGACCGGCAAGTTCCTCTTCGACGCCCTGGGCGTGCGCAGCCAGGCGCCCCGCGGTTTTGCGCTGGGCACGGCCGCCCACGGCATCGGCGCGGCGCGCGCCCTGCAGGAGCATCCCGAGGCCGGGGCCTACGCCGGCCTGGCCCTGGGGCTGCAGGCGCTGCTGGCGGCGCTGCTGCTGCCGCTGGCCGCGCGCTGGCTGGCCTTCTGAATCGACGACCGAGTTTTTCCATGCAAACCCATCTCGCCCCTGAATTCGCCGGCACGCCCGAAGGCGAGGCCGCCGAGGCCATCCTGCGCCAGTGCGTGCACTGCGGCTTCTGCACCGCCACCTGCCCGACCTACCAACTGCTGGGTGACGAGCTGGATGGGCCGCGCGGCCGCATCTACCAGATCAAGCAGGTGCTTGAAGGCGCGCCGGTCACCGCCGCCACCCAGGCCCACCTGGACCGCTGCCTGACCTGCCGCAACTGCGAAAGCACCTGCCCCAGCGGCGTGCAGTACGGCCGGCTGGTCGAGATCGGCCGCCAGGTGGTGGACGAGCGGGTGCAGCGCCCGGCTGGCCAGCGCGCGGTGCGCTGGCTGCTGCGCGAGGGGCTGACCTCCTCGGCCTTTGCGCCGGCCATTGCCGTGGGCCGCGCGCTGCGCCCGCTGCTGCCGGCCAAGCTGCAGGCCAAGGTCACGCCGGCGCCGGGCCAGGATGCCCACCGCTGGCCGACCCGCAGCCACCCGCGCAAGGTGCTGATGCTGATGGGCTGCGTGCAGCCCACGCTGATGCCCAACATCAACTCGGCCACCGCCCGCGTGCTGGACGCGGCCGGCATCCAGACCGTGGTGGCCGACGAGGCCGGCTGCTGCGGCGCGATCCGTGACCACCTGGGCGACCACACCGGCGCGCTGGCCGACATGCGGCGCAACATCGACGCCTGGTGGCCGATGGTCGAGGGTCTGACCGAGACCGGCCAGGTCGAGGCCATCGTGATGAACGCCAGCGGCTGCGGCCTGTCGGTGAAGGAATACGGCCTGGCCCTGGCGGCCGACCCGGCCTATGCCGAGAAGGCCCGCCGCATCAGCGCCCTGACCAAGGATGTGAGCGAACTGCTGCCCGACCTGGTGCCGCTGCTGCAGCCACTGCTGGCCCGCGCCCGCGCGCGCCGCAACGAGCCGGCCGACGCGCCGCCGGTGCCGCTGGCCTACCACCCGCCCTGCACGCTGCAGCACGGGCAGAAGCTGCGCGGCGGGGTGGAGACCCACTTGGCGGCGCTGGGCTTCGATGTGCGCACCGCGCCGGTCGACAGCCACCTGTGCTGCGGCTCGGCCGGCACCTACTCGGTGCTGCAGCCCGAGCTGTCGACCGCGTTGCGCGACCGCAAGCTCAAGGCCCTGGCGCCGGTGCAGGCCGAGACGGTGGTGTCGGCCAACATCGGCTGCATCCAGCACCTGGCCTCGGCCAGCGAGCGGCCGGTGCGCCACTGGATCGAGGTGCTGGACGACGTG
>JAYSCA010000566.1:0-2383 GCA_041915165.1 Ideonella sp. | reverse complement strand
CGCTGACGGTGCCGCTGCTGAAGATCGCCAGCGCGTGGCGCGGCGAGTTCAACACCCTCTGGCGCAGCCCGCCCGACACCCCGGGCGACGGCCTGCTGGTGGCCGACGGCCCCACCGGGGTCTGGCTGGCCGAGCGGCTGGCCCGGCTGGACGGCGGCCGGCCCCAGGACGACGCGGCCAGCCTGGCCGACCGGATCCGGACCTTCCAGATCGCCCAGGGCCTGAAGGCCGATGGCCTGCCCGGGCCGCTGACGCTGATGCGCCTGAACCACGCCACCGGCGTGGAAGAACCCCGCCTGGACGGCAACCCGCGCTGATCAGCCCGCGGGCCAGGCCAGCGTGCGCTGGCTCTCAAAGCACCGCGCTTCGCCGGTGATCGGGTCGGTGAAGCTCAGCCGACGGGCCAGCAACTGCAGCGGCCGGCGGAAATCCGGCGCCTGACCGGGCGCGGGCTCGGGCTGTAGCACCGGGTAGATGGTGTCGCCCAGCAGCGGCGCGCCCAGCGCCAGCATGTGCACCCGCAACTGGTGGGTCTTGCCGGTGTGCGGGGTCAGGCGGTAGTGGGCATGCACTTCGTCGTGGTCGAGCATCTCGATCCAGGTCTCGGTGTTCGGCTCGCCGGGCACCTCGTGCATCTGCATGCGCCGGGGGGAAGGTTCCAGCCGGCTGCGGCGTTGCAGCGGCTGGGCCAGCGCCGGCCGGTAGGGCGCCAGGGCTTCATAGACCTTCTGCACCTGCCGTTCGCGGAACAGGGCCTGGTAGGCGTTGCGGTCCTCGGGCCGGCGGCTGAACACCACCACGCCGGCGGTTTCCCGGTCCAGCCGGTGCAGCGGCGTCAGCTCGGTCAGGCCCAGGCGGCGCTGCAAGCGCGCCAGCAGGGTATGGCGGGCGTAGCGGCCCACCGGCGCCATCGGCAGGAAGTGGGGCTTGTCCACCACCACCAGCCGCTCGTCCAGGTGCAACAGCGCTTCTTCAAACGGGATGTCGACCTCGCCGGGCACCTCGCGCCAGTACCAGACCCGCTCGCCGGCCCGGTAGGGCGCGTCCTCGGCCAGCGCGGCGCCCTGCGCGTCCAGCACCTCGCCCGCCGCCAGGCGGGCCTGCCATTGGGCTTCGTCCAGCACCGGCAGGCGCCAGGCCAGAAAGGCGCTCAGCCGGGGCCAACGCTGGTCATGGGGCAGGGCCACGCAGCTGGCCGGCACACCGTGGCGGGGCGCCGGCCGCCAGGCCGGGCGGGGACGGGACATGGGGCGCGATTGTCGCCTGCGCCCGTGGACAAGTCGCTGTCAAGGCACAGCTCTGTGGACAAGTTTTGAACAAGGCCCCTGTTATCCACAGGCCGAACGCCGATCGCCAGGTTGTTGTCTTTTCGTCCCCCTCATCCACAGACCTCGGACCACAGTGTTTCAGGCTTCACAAGTCATTGACTCAAAACACAAAAACAAGGTTGTCCACAGAAGCAGACGCCCTCTACTACAACCACCAATTAAAGAACTAAGAAGACAGGAGGAATAACAGCCTCCTCACTTTTTCCAGCGACGGGCCCTTTCGGGCCGTTTTCCGCCCCAAAGAGACCCCCCAGTCAGGGGGTGTAGTGAACCTGGGTGGCGGTGAAGGTGAGGGTCTTGCCGTCTTGCACGCGCACGATGCGCAGCGGCAGGCCGCCCAGTCCAGGCGCCAGACCCACTTCAAAGCCGCCCTCCGGGTTGGTGCTGACCAGACGCTGGGTGGGATAGCTCTTGCCGGCGTAGCTGGCCGAGCCATCGGGCAGCTTGGAGAACTGGTGCATCACCACGTTGCGGCCGTTCGTCACCGGCACCGTCTTGCCCACCACGCCCTCACCCAGCCACATCAACTGGTAAGCCAGGGCATTGATGTCCTGCAGACCGGCCGAGAGCGGTTTTTCATGCAAGGGCACTGCGGTGCGGCCATAGGTCACCACGCCGGCCGTGCGGTCCACCTTGGCGACAGAACGCGGCTTCGGGTCACCGACCTCAAAATCTTCATAAGTGGCCGGCTCCAGCCCATGCGGGCCGACCCGGCCCTGGCTGACGTAGCGGCGGTTCTTGAAGGCCAGCGGCAGTTTCAGCTCGGTGCTGAGGGTGTAGCGGTCGCCTTCCAGCTTCCAATGCTGTTCGGCGTTCAGGCTGATGACGCCCCAGGTGACCTGGTAGCTCAGATCGGCGCTGTGGGGCAATTCACCGGCGTGCGCGGGCAGGGTGCCCAGCCAGGCCGTGCCGGCCAGGACCAGGGACACCAGCGGAGAAGACAGACGGAATGTGCGCACGGGCAACCTTTCACAAGAAATGGCTTGGAACATGCCGGACAGCCTGCCACGTCGCGATGACCGATGCAGCAATCGACCGGCTCTGCCTCAAAAAAC
>JAYSCA010000565.1:0-2388 GCA_041915165.1 Ideonella sp. | reverse complement strand
AGGCCTTGGCGGCCGGTCTGTCCCGGCCGCGCGCCTGGGCCCTGGCCGGCTTCAGTTCGGAGCGGCAGTGGCGACGGGCGGCAGCACGCCATCCAGCGCCAGCCCCTGGGCCCGAAGATCCGCCAGCAGACGCGGCGCCGTCGTGAACTGCAAGGCCGGCAGCCCCAGCTGGCCGGCCGCGGCAATGTTCTCCGGATGGTCGTCGATGAACAGCGCCTCGGCGGGCGCCACCCCGAAGCGCGCCAGCGCGATGCGGAAGATGTCCAGCCCCGGCTTGCCGGTCTTCACCCGCGCCGAGAACACCCCGTCCTCGAACCAGGACAGGAAGGCGTGGTGGGTCTCCAGGTAATGGGCATAGGGCTCGGGCATGTTGGAGAGGAAGAACAGCCGGTGCCCGGCGGCCTTGAGCGCCTGCAGCAGCGCCACCGTGCCCGCCTGCGGCGCCAACTCCTGCGGCACCGCGTCGATCACGGTCTGCACCTCGTCACGGCTCAGCCCGGTGCGGGCGGCAATGCGGTCCCGGCATTCCTCGGCACTGATCAGGCCGCTGTCGAACGCCCCCCAGTCGCCCTGGTAAGCCTGGAAGAAAGTGCGCTTCCAGTGCTCGGCCTCCTCGGCCGAACTGATCCGGTGCGGCAACACCCGGGCCAGCAGGTCGGCCGGGCGCCACTGGAACACGACGCCACCGAAGTCGAAGATGAAATGGGGAGCAGGCACGGCCATGTTGGTTGGGCGGTGAGGTTCAGGCACGCAGGCGGTTCAGCAAACCGGCCGTGGAACTGTCCAGGCCGGCGGTGTCGCCCGTCTGCAGGCGAGGCAGCAGTTGGTGACACAAGGCCTTGCCGAGTTCCACCCCCCACTGGTCGAAGCTGTTGATGCCCCACAGCGCGCCGCTGGTGAAGACGCGGTGCTCATAGAGCGCGATCAGCGCGCCGAGCGCGCGCGGTGTGAGCTCATCCAGCAGCAGCGTGGTGCTGGGGCGGTTGCCCGGGAAGCTGCGGTGGCGCGCCAGCACGGCACGGTCCAGAGAAGGCGCAGCGGTGGGCGCGGATTCGGTCAGCGCCTGGGCCGTGCTCTTGCCCCACAACAGCGCCTGGCTCTGCGCCAGGCAGTTGGCCAGCAGCATGCTATGCAAGGCCGCATGGTCGTGCGTGGGCCGTTTGACGGCGATGAACTCGACCGGCACCACGTCGGTGCCCTGGTGCAGCATCTGGAAGAAAGCGTGCTGGCCGTTCGTGCCCGGCTCGCCCCAGACCACCGGGCAGCTGGCCTCGGCCAGGGGCCGGCCCTGGCTGTCCACGCCCTTGCCGTTGGATTCCATCTCCAGCTGCTGCAGGTAGGCCGGCAGCCGCCGCAGGCCCTGGTGGTAGGGCGCCACCGAGCGACTGGCAAAGCCGTGGAAGTTCCGGTACCAGACGTCCAGCAGCCCCAGCTGCACGGGCAGGTTCTGCGCCAGCGGCGCCTCGGCGAAGTGCCGGTCCATCGCATGGGCACCGGCCAGCAGAGCGCGGAACTGCTCGGCGCCGATCGCGATCGCCAGCGTCAGGCCCACCGCGCTCCAGAGCGAAAAGCGCCCGCCCACCCAGTCCCAGAAGCCGAAGGTGCGGTGGATGCCAAACTCGGCCGCGGCTTCAAGGTTGGTGGTCACGCCGACGAAATGGCGGCCCAGATCCGTCCCACCCTGGGCCAGGAACCAGGCCCGGGCCACCTGGGCGTTGGCCATGGTTTCCTGGGTGGTGAAGGTCTTGGAGGCGACGATGAACAGCGTGCGGGTCGGGTCCAGCCGGCGCAGCACCGGGCTGATGTCGTGCCCATCGACGTTCGAGACGAAGTGGAACCGCAGCCCCGGGTGGCACCAGGCCTCCAGCGCCGGCACCGCCATCTGCGGGCCCAGGTCCGAGCCGCCGATACCCAGGTTGACGATGTCGGTGAAGCCGCTGCTGGCCGTGTCCCGCACCTGTTCGGCGTAGGCCAGGAAACGGTCGAGCATGTCGTGCACCGTGTCGCTGAACGGGGCCGTGCCCCGCGGCGCCCGCAAGGCGGTGTGCAGCACGGCCCGGCCTTCGGTGGTGTTGACCGGCTCACCGCGCAGCATCGCGTCCCGCCGCTCGGCAAGACCGCATTCCTGGGCCAGTGCCAGCAGCAAGGCCCGGGTGGCCTCGCTCCAGCGGTTCTTGGACAGGTCGGCGAAAACCTCGGGCGCCTCCAGGCTGAAACGCTCGAAACGCTGCGGCTCCGCCCCAAAGGCCTGCCGGAGGTCAAAACTGCGGCCGCTGTCGTCGAAATGGCGTCGCAAGGCCGCCCACGCGGCGGTCTCGTCGCAACGGGGTGCGGACATGCTCACTGGCCCTGGATCAGTGCATCCAACTTGACCGCATCGACCGCGAA
>JAYSCA010000564.1:0-2397 GCA_041915165.1 Ideonella sp. | reverse complement strand
GCGCCGATGGCATGCCCCAGATCGGTGAGTTGCTTGATGAGGGCCAGACGTTGCACATCGGCTGCGCTGTAGAGCCGCTGGCCGCTGGGCGTCAGTGCGGCCTGGCTGAGGTGGTAGCGCCGCTCCCACACCCGCAGCGTGGTCACGGGCATGCGCACCATGCGGGCCACCGCGCCGCTGCGGTAGCGCGGCGCGTCGTCTTGGGGACTGATTGACGCCATATTGACTCGGAAAAAGCGTGTTCAACGCCAAAGTATCGGGTCAAAGCGGAGACATCTGCGCTGGCCCTGACTAAGCTGGCCACATGAAAGTTCCAGAATGGGTGCCGATGGGCCTGCGGGTGGCGGTGATCGGGGCTGGGTTGGCGGGGTCCACCTGTGCACGACAACTGGCGGCGTCAGGCTGGCAGGTGCATGTGCTGGACAAGGCCCGCGGCGCGGGGGGACGTCTGTCGACCCGCCGGCTGGCGTGGACCGCCCCGGACGGTCAGGCCCGCCTCACCGCGCTGGATCACGGCGCCCCCGGCTTCGGGGCGGCCGGGGTGGTCTGGGCTGAAGCGCTGCGGGCCCACGCCGCCCACGGCCTGTTGCAGGTCAGCCACCCGCGGCACGACCCCCGTGGAGAGCCCCTGCCGATCGGGGACCGTTGGCTGCCTGTGCCCGACATGCCGCAGTGGTGTCGCAGCCTGCTGAAGGGGCTGCACACCCACTGGTCCTGCACGGTGGACCGACTGGGCCACGATGAGCGGGGGTGGTGGGTGGCCAGCCAGGGCCAGCGGCTGTTGTCCGGTCTGGATGCCGTGGTGTTGGCTGTGCCGCCGGCACAGGCCGCGCCCCTGCTGATGCCACACCGGCCAGATTGGGCGACGCAGGCGGCCGAGGTGCCCATGGCGCCGTGCTGGACGGTGATGGGCGTCAGCCAGGCGCTGGGCCGGCCTGTGGACTGGGCGGTCAGCCTGCCGGGCCGGGGTCCGCTGGCCCGCATTCTGCGCAACGATGCCAAACCAGGCCGCGAGCAGGTGGCGAACGAGGCCCACTGGGTGCTGCAGGCCCGGGCCGATTGGAGTGAAGCACACCTGGAGGCCGATCCCGCCTGGGTGACGCAGACGCTTCAGGTGGCCCTGGCGGAGTGGCTGGCCCAGCCGGTCGACTGGCAGGTGGCCACGGCCCACCGCTGGCGCTATGCGGTGCCGGTGCGCCCGCCGCAAGGACCGGCCTGCTGGTGGGACGACACCCAGTGGTTGGGCGTCTGCGGCGATTTTCTGGGGGGGCAGGAGCTGTCGGCGCAGGCGCAAGGGGCCGAGCGGGCCTGGACCTCCGCGCAGCACCTGGCCCAGGCGCTGCAAGACAGCTGCCGTGAGGTGCTGGCATGATCCTCATCGACAAGGGCAAGGTCAAGGGCCTGAAAGCCGTCCTGCCGGTCAAGCCCTGTCAGCACTGCGGCCGCCCCATGGGCTGGCGCAAGCGCTGGGCCCGCTGCTGGGACGAGGTGCGCTATTGCTCCGAGGCTTGCCGCCGGGGAGGGGGAGCGGGTCGTGGCTGAGCTGCGCCACTTGGTGCTGGTGCTGGGCGACCAGCTCGACCTCCAGTCGTCCGCCTTCGACGGTTTCGACCCGGCCCGCGATGCGGTGTGGATGGCCGAGGTGATGGAGGAAAGCACCCACGTCTGGTCCTCCCAGCCGCGCACCGCGCTGTTCCTGGCGGCCATGCGCCACTTCGCCCAGGCCCTGCGGGAGCGTGGCTGGACGGTGCACTACCGGCCCTTGGATGCGCCCGAGGATCCGGCCCACCCCGGCGCGGGCGCCAGCCTGGGCGCAGCCCTGGCCGCCACGCTGGCCCGCCAGCGCCCGGCCGGCCTGGTGCTGACCGCGCCGGGCGACTGGCGCGTGCTGCAGGCCCTGCGGGCCGTGGCCCGGGACCAGGGCCTGCCGCTGGACCTGCGCGAGGACCGCCACTTCTACACCACGGTGCGCGAGTTCGCCGCCTTCGCCCGCGGCCGCAAGGGCCTGCGGCTGGAGCACTGGTACCGCCACCTGCGCCGCCGCTTCGGCGTGCTGATGCGGCCCGACGGTGAGCCCGAGGGCGAGCGCTGGAACTTCGACGCCGACAACCGCGCCGCCTTCGGCCCCGAAGGCCCGGGCCCGCTGCCGGTCCCGCCGCGCTTCGCGCCCGATGCGATCACGCAGCAGGTGCTGGCCCTGGTTCGCACCCGCCTGGCCGGGCATCCCGGCGCGCTCGACGACTTCGCCTGGCCGGTCACACGCGCGCAGGCCCTGCAGGCGCTGGACGCCTTCGTGCGCGAGCGGCTGCCGCTGTTCGGCCGCTACCAGGACGCGCTGTGGGCCGGCGAGCCCTGGCTCTACCATTCGCAGCTGTCGGCGGCGCTCAACCTCAAGCT
>JAYSCA010000563.1:0-2403 GCA_041915165.1 Ideonella sp. | reverse complement strand
CACAACGGCAACCTGACCAACGCGCACGCATTGAAGACGGAGCTGTTCGACATCGACCGCCGCCACATCAACACCGAGAGCGACACCGAGGTGCTGATCAACATCCTGGCGCACGAGTTGGAACAGAAGGCCCGTGACCTGCCGCTGACGCCCGAGCAGGTGTTCAAGGCGGTCGAGGGGGTGCACAAGCGCATCAAGGGTTCGTACGCGGTGATCGCGCTGATCGCCGGCTACGGCCTGCTGGCCTTCCGCGACCCGTTCGGCATCCGCCCGCTGTGCCTGGGCACCATCGACACCCCCGAAGGCCAGGAGGTGATGGTGGCCAGCGAGTCGGTCACGCTGGAGGGCACGGGCCACAAGATCCTGCGCGACGTGGCGCCGGGCGAGGCCATCTTCGTTGACATGAAGGGCCAGATCCACGCCCGCCAGTGTGCGGAGAACCCGACACTCAACCCCTGCATGTTCGAGTTCGTCTACCTGGCCCGTCCCGATTCGGTGATGGACGGCGTCTCGGTCTACCAGGCCCGCCTGAACATGGGCGAGACGCTGGCCCAGCGCCTGATCTCGACCATGCCGCCCTCCGAGATCGACGTGGTGATTCCCATCCCGGAATCCAGCCGTCCGTCGGCGATGCAGCTGGCCCAGAAGATCGGCAAGCCCTACCGCGAGGGTTTCGTGAAGAACCGCTACGTGGGCCGCACCTTCATCATGCCGGGCCAGTCGGTGCGCAAGAAGAGCGTGCGCCAGAAGCTCAACGCCATTGGCGTGGAGTTCAAGGGCCGCAACGTGCTGCTGGTGGACGATTCGATCGTGCGGGGGACGACGTCCAAAGAAATCGTGCAGATGGCGCGCGAGGCCGGCGCCAACAAGGTCTACATGGCCTCGGCCGCGCCGCCGGTGCGCTATCCGAACGTCTACGGCATCGACATGCCGACGCAGGAAGAACTGGTGGCCCACGGCCGCACGATCGAGGAGATTCGGCAGTTCATCGGCGCCGATGCGCTGATCTACCAGGACGTGGATGCGATGAAGCGCGTGGTGCATGCGCTCAATCCGTCGCTCCGGGGCTTCGAGGCCTCGTGCTTTGACGGCCACTACGTCACTGGCGATGTGTCGGTGGAAGACTTCGCGACGATGAAGGCGCAGCGCGCCTCCCAGCCCGAAGAAGAAGAAGGACCGGCGCGCACCCGCCTGGCCCTGCAAAGCGGAGAAAGTGCGCAATGAGCGAGAAGAAGCGTCTGCCCCATGTCGAGCTGCCCGAGGGTGTGGGTCTGTCCACCCGGGCCTTGCGCGAGGGCCTGCCGCCGTCGCAGTGGGGTGAGAACTCCGAAGCGCTGTACCTGACGAGCAGCTTCGTCTACCCGGACGCCGCCACCGCGGCGCGCCGTTTCGCCGACGAGGAAGAGGCCTTCACCTACAGCCGCTTCACCAACCCGACGGTGATGATGATGGAGCGCCGGCTGGCGGCGCTGGAAGGCACGACCGGCTGCATGGCCACCAGCAGCGGCATGGGCGCCATCACGCTGCTGGCCATGGGCCTGCTGAAGGCGGGCGACCATGTGGTCTGCTCGCGCAGCGTGTTCGGCTCGACCATCAAGCTGCTGGGCGACATCTTCGGGCGCTTCGGGGTCGAATCCACCTTTGTCTCGCAGACCGATGTGGCCGAGTGGCGCGCTGCGCTGCGGCCGACCACGCGCCTGCTGTTTGCCGAATCGCCGACCAATCCGCTGACCGAGGTCTGTGACATCGCCGCGCTGGCCGAGCTGGCCCATGGCGCCGGGGCCTGGCTCGCGGTGGACAACTGCTTCTGCTCGCCGGCGCTGCAACAGCCTGCCAAGTGGGGGGCAGACTTCATCATCCACTCCGGCACCAAGTACCTGGACGGGCAGGGGCGGGTGATCGCCGGCGCCGTCTGCGGCCCGGAAGAGCTGCTGCATGCCAAGCTGCTGCCGGTGCAGCGCTCGGCCGGCCTGACGCTCTCGCCCTTCAACGCCTGGGTGGTGCTCAAGGGCATGGAGACCCTGGTGGTGCGCATGAAGGCGCAATGCGCCAACGCCCTGGCCGTGGCCCAATGGCTGGAAGCCCAGCCGGCCGTGGCACGGGTCCATTACCCCGGCCTGCCGTCGCACCCGCAGCATGCGCTGGCGATGAAGCAGCAGTCCGGCCTGGGGGCGGCCGTGGTGTCCTTCGAGGTCAAGGGCGACAGCCCTGAGCAGCTGCGCCAGAACGCCTTTGCCGTGCTGGATGCGGCCCGCGTGTGCTCGCGCACGACCAACCTGGGCGACACCAAGACCACCATCAGCCACCCGGCGACCACCTCGCATGGCCGCCTCACCGAGGCCCAGCGGCAAGCTGCCGGCATTGGTCAGGGCCTGATCCGCCTGGCGGTCGGCCTGGACGACG
>JAYSCA010000562.1:0-2414 GCA_041915165.1 Ideonella sp. | reverse complement strand
CGGTGCCGTGGCTGCTCTGGTTCAGGCCCTGGCAGTACAGGCTCAGCGTGGCCGGGCTCTCGCCGAACCAGCGCGCGGCGGTGTGCAGGTCGGCCTCGGCCAGCCCGGTCAGGCGGGCCGTCTCAGCCGGGGTGAAGGCGCGCACGCGCTCGGCCAGGGTCTCGAAGCCGGTGGTGTGGGCCGCGATGTAGGCCGGCTCGGTCAGGCCTTGCGCCAGCAGCAGGTGCAGCAGGCCGTGGTAGAGCGCCACGTCGCTGCCGGGCTTCAGGGCCAGGTGCAGGTCGGCCATCTCGGCCGTTTCGGTGCGGCGCGGGTCGGCCACGATCCACTTCTGCTGCGGGCGGGCGCGGCGGGCGTCTTCCAGCCGGCGCATCAAAATGGGGTGGGCCCAGGCCAGGTTGCTGCCGGTGATGAACACCGTGTCGGCGTGGGCGAAGTCCTCGTAGCTGCAGGGTGGCGCATCGGCCCCCAGCGTGGCCTTGTAGCCGGCCACCGCGCTGGACATGCACAGGCGCGAGTTGGTGTCGATGTGGTTCGTGCCCAGCAGGCCCTTCACCAGCTTGTTGAAGACGTAGTAGTCCTCGGTCAACAGCTGGCCGGAGACATAGACGCCGATCGCGTCGGCGCCATGCTGCTGGTGGATGGCGGCCAGGCGCTCGGCGGCGTCGTCCAGCGCGCTGTCCCAGTCCACGGTGTGCGGCGCGACGCCGCGCCGGGTGCGTTGCATCGGCGCGAGCAGGCGGGTCTGGCGCTGCACGCTCTCGGCGGCGGTCAGGTGCAGGGTGGCGCCCTTGGTGCACAGCCGGCCGGCATTGGCCGGGTGGTCCGGGTCGCCGCGCACGCCGGTGATGCGCTGGCCATCGTGTTCGATCAGCACGCCGCAGCCGACGCCGCAGTAGGGGCAGGTGGAAGGGGTCTCGGTCATGGCTTGTCCTTGGGCGGGCGGTCGCGCGGGTGGTCGGTCAGGCGGCTTCGCGCCAGACGGCGGGGGCGTCGGTGGCAAGAGGCCGGCAGGCGGCCTCGCCAAACATCAGCCGGTCGCGCAGCGGGCCCAGCGGGCGGCCTTCGCGCAGCAGGTCGAAGTACCAGGGGCCGTCGCCGGTGTCGCCATAGAGGCACACGCCCACCAGCCGGTCGCCCTTGAGCACCAGCTTCTTGTAGACCCCGTCGACCGGGTCGGACAGCAGGATCTCCTCGGTGCCCTGGCCGCCCATGAAGTCGCCGGCGGAGAACAGCTGGATGCCGGTGACCTTGAGCTTGGTGTGGGTCTGGCTGCCCCCGTAACGGCCGATGCCGAATTCGGCCAGGTGGGTGGCGCAGACCTGGGCCTGCTCGAACAGCGGGGCCACCAGGCCGTAGGCCACGCCCCGGTGGGCGGCGCATTCGCCCACCGCATAGATGCGCGCGTCGGTGACGGTCTGCAGCGTGTCGGTGACGACGATGCCGCGGTTGCACAGCAGGCCGGCCTGCTCGGCCAGCGCGGTGTGGGGCACGATGCCGGCGGCCATCACCACCAGGTCGGCCGGCAGCGTGCGGCCGTCCTTCAGCTGCACCGCGCGCACCCGGCCGGCGTCGTCGCCCAGCAGGGCGGCCGTCTGGGCGCCCAGCGCGAAGTCCAGGCCGCGCTGGCGCAAGCTGGCTTCCAGCAGGGCGCCGGCGGTCGGGTCCAGCTGGCGGTTGAGCAGCCACTCACCCAGGTGCACCACCGTGACCGACATGCCGCGAATGGCCAATCCGTTGGCCGCCTCCAGGCCCAGCAGGCCGCCGCCGATGACCACCGCGTGGCGGTGGGTGCGGGCGGTCTCGATCATGGTCTGGGTGTCGGCGATGTCGCGGTAGGAGATGACGCCGTCCAGATCCGCGCCGGGGACCGGCAGCACGAAGGGCTGCGAGCCGGTGGCGATCAGCAGGCGGTCGTAGCGGGCGCAGGTGCCGTCGGCGGCGGTCACGGTGCGGCGGATGCGGTCGATCTGGGTGACCGTCTTGCCCAGGTGCAGCGTGATGCCGTGCTGGGCGTACCAGCTCAGCGGGTTGAGGATGATCTCGTCGAGCGTCTGCTCCCCGGCCAGCACCGGCGACAGCATGATGCGGTTGTAGTTGGGGTGCGGCTCGGCGCCGAAGACGGTGATGTCGTAGTGGCCGGGTGCGATGCGCAGCAGCTCCTCCAGCGTGCGCACGCCGGCCATGCCGTTGCCGATCATCACGAGTTTCTGAGGGGGCATGATGGGGTCTGGGCGGGAAAGCGCCGTGGCGGCGGGGGTCAGCTGACGCGGCGGATGCCGGCCGGGTAGTACAGGGCCTCGCGGGCGGCCACGGCGGGCGCGCCGACGCGGGCGCGGCCGCCCTTCTCGGCCCAGGTGCGGGTCCAGCGGAGCTGCACCACGCGCAGCATGGCCAGCATCACCAGGGTCAGC
>JAYSCA010000561.1:0-2421 GCA_041915165.1 Ideonella sp. | reverse complement strand
TCCAGTGTCGCCAGCTCGCCCGCCAGCGCCGGCAGTTGCTGCTGCGCGGCCCGCAGCGTGCGGGTCTCGGCCTCCAACTGAGCGATGCGCCGATCGCGTTCGGCCAGCGCAGCCTGGTCGCGCTGCAACAGCTCCTCCACCACGCCCTGGCGCGCCAGTCGGCCCAGCTGCTCCAGGTTGGGCGCATCGCCGCCCAGCTGCTGCAGATCCAGCGTGACGCCACCCAGGCCGTAACCCGCCAGCCGGGCCTGGATGGTCTGGCGCAGGTCGTCCGACAGGCGGGGTCCCAGCAGCGACACCCGGATGCGCGAGCCCGCCGGGTCGTAGTGGGTCTCCACCTGGGCCAGCACCCGGCCGGGCAGGTGCAGGTTGTCGGCCACGAAGCGGCGCGCCGCGCCTTCGAAGCGAGCCTCCTTCACCACCACCCAGGCGGTGTAGACGCTGGGCACCGCCACCGCCAGCGCCAGCACCCCGATGACGCCGCGCACCCGCCACAGCTGGCTGCGGTCCAGGGCATGGACGGGCCGAAAATGCATCAGCCGCACGATGCCCAGCGTGGCCAGACCGATGAACAGTGCGTTGATCAGGAACAGGTGCAGTGCACCCAGCAAATAGTCCCAGTTGCCGTGCGACAGCCCGTAGCCCGCGGTGCACAGCGGTGGCATCAGGGCGGTGGCGATCGACACGCCCGGCACCACCTGGCCCTTGACGCTGCGCCGGGTCGCGGCCACCGCGCCGGCCCCACCGCCGAACAGGGCGATCAGCACGTCGTACAGCGTGGGCCGGGTGCGGGCCAGCAGCTCGGACTGGGCCTCGCCCAGCGGCGAGATCAGGAAGTACAGCGTCGACGCCAGCAAGGCCACCAGCGTCGCCAGCAGCAGGTTGCGCAGCGCCCGCTTGAGCAGCGGGACGTCCTGCAGCGCCAGCCCGAAGCCGGCCGCCACGATCGGGCCCATCAGCGGCGAGATCAGCATCGCGCCGATGATCACCGCGGTGGAATTGACGTTCAGCCCCACCGACGCGATCAGGATCGCGAACACCAGCGCCCAGGTGGTGCCGGGGGTGAACTCGGTGTCCAGACGCACCCGCTGCAGTGCCCCCTCCAAGTCGGCGTCGCGCCGCAGCGAGAACATGCGCCCCAGCCGCTCACGCGGCCCGATGCGCTGAGCGGCTCCCCCGGCGGGGGGTGGGGTGGGTGACACAGCGCGAGCAGAGATGGGAGGCAAGGCGTGATCAGGCATGGTCGGTCCGTGAAAGCACGTCCATCTTAGAAGCCCCCGCCACAATGCCGGCATGAGCTCCGTCCCCCCAACCCTCAACCTGGTGGGTGCCGGCCGCGTGGGCCGCACCCTGGCGGCCCTGTGGCTGCGCGCCGGCGTGTTCACCCTGGGCGATGTACTGACCCGCTCCGCCGAGAGCGCGGCCCAGGCCGTGGCCGCCCTGGGCGCCGGCCGGCCGGTCACCCATCCCCAGGCGATGCGCGCAGCGCAGGTCTGGCTGATCGCCACGCCCGACGGCGCCCTGGCCGAGGCCGCCGCCGCGCTGGCCGCCACGGGCGCCGCCCCGGCCCAGGCCTGGCACTGCAGCGGCTTTGCCCCGGCGGCTGCGCTGGCCCCGCTGCAACAGGCCGGCTGGGCTGTCGCCAGCGCCCACCCGGCCTTGAGCTTTGCCGACCCGGCCGCTGCCCAGGCCCAGTTCGCCGGCACGGCCTGCGCGCTGGAGGGAGACGACGCCGCGGTCCACCAGGCCGAAGCCGCCTTTGGCGCCATCGGCGGGCGCTGCTTTCGCCTGCAGGCGGCCGACAAGCCGCGCTACCACGCCGCGGCGGTGCTGGTCAGCAACTTCCCGCCGGTGCTGGCCGCGGCCGCGGCCGAACTGTGGCAGGGCTGTGGCATGCCGCCCGAGCTGGTGGCCCCGCTGTGGCAGGCTTTTGCGAAGAACGTGGCCGACAACCTGCTGCGTCTGGGGCCGGCCGCCGCGCTGACCGGACCGGCCGCGCGCGGCGACACCGCGGTGGTGCAGGCCGAGATTGCGGCCCTGCAGGCGAGTGACCCGGCCCTGGCCCAGGCCTATGAAGCGCTCAGCACGCTGGCGGCCCGCCTGGCCCGCGAAGGCCACTGCCTGCCGCCGGCTGGCTGAGGCCGGCTCAGCCGCGCTCGAACTTGAACACCGCCACGCTGGCCAGCAGGTTGGGCAGCGTGCGCACCATCTCGCCGTCCTGCAGGCCGAAGCTGTCGAGGATCTGCAGGCCGTTCTTGCGCGCCAGCACCTCGAAGTCGGCATAGGTGCCCACGCGGATGTTGGGCGTGTCGTACCACTCGTAGGGCAGGGCCCGGGTGACCGGCATGCGCCCGCGCAGCACCGAGACCCGGTTGGGCCAGTGCGCGAAGTTGGGGAAGCTGACGATGCCGATGCGGCCGA
>JAYSCA010000560.1:0-2432 GCA_041915165.1 Ideonella sp. | reverse complement strand
ACCAGCATTCGCGCTACCCGGTCTGCCGCGGCAGCCTGGAGGAGGTGGGGGGCGTCGTGGCGGCGCACGACCTGCTCTCGCCGATGTCCCGTGGGCACATCGAGTCGCTGGAGCCCTTCATCACCCCGCCGGTCTTCGTGCCAGAAACGCTGTCTGGCATGGAGCTGGCCGAGCATTTCCGCAGCACCGGCGCCGAGCTGGTGTTCGTGGTGGACGAGTACGGCGCCGTGCAGGGCGTCATCACGGTGCGCGATGTGCTGGAGGCCATCACCGGCGAATTCGGCGCGCCCACCGACGAAGACGCCTGGATGATCCAGCGCGAGGACGGCAGCTGGCTGGTGGACGGCATGATCCCGGTCCACGAGCTGAAGGACCGTCTGGAACTGAAGGAACTGCCCGAGGAAGACCGCGGGCGCTACAACACCCTGGCCGGCATGATCATGCTGCTGCTGGGCCGGCTGCCCCACACCGCCGACGCGGTGGAATGGGGGGGCTGGCGCTTCGAGGTGGTGGACCTTGATGGCAAGCGCGTCGACAAGGTGCTTGCCAGCCCTTTGCCGAACACGGAGAACCCGATTGATCAACCCTGAACTGCACAAGAAACCGGTCGGCCTGGACCGCGAGAAGCACCGCGAACTCAAGCTGCGCGCCGACGTCAGCAACCTGGGCGTGGCGCAAGGCCTCAACTCGCTCTTCCTGACCGTGGCCGAGTTCGGCGACGCCTGCAAGGAATACCCGATCCTGTTCCTGAACGCCGGCCAGGATGAACAGGGCAAGCCGCAGGTGGCCCCGGTGGCCGTGTTCGGCGTGACCCCGGGCGAGAACCTGTTCCTGCAGCCCGATGGCCGCTGGGACGGCTACTACGTGCCGGCCATGCTGCGTGCCTACCCGTTCACGATGGCCCGGGTCGAGGCCGATCGCTACGTGGTCTGCTTCGATGAATCGTTCGCGGGCTTCTCCAGCACCGAAGGCCGCCCGCTGTTCGACGACCAGGGCGAACCCACCGAGCTGCTGACCAACCTGCGCCAGTTCATCGAGAACGTGGAAGTGGAAGTGGAACGCACCCGCCGCGTTGGCCAGCGCCTGATGGAGCTGCAGCTGCTGCAACCCAAGCGCTTCGACGCCACGCTGCCGGACGGCAAGCCGATGACCGTGGACGGCTTCCTGGGCGTGGACGAGGAACGCCTGGCCAAGCTGAGCGACGCCGAGATGCTGGAGCTGGCCCGCAGCGGCCTGCTGGGGCTGCTCAGCGCGCACCAGATCTCGCTGACCAACATGCGTCGCCTGCTGGACCGCCACCTGGCGCTGCAGGCCGCGGCCGGTCAGGTCCTCAACTGAGACCGGTCATCCAGGCCGCTTGGGCGGCCACAAAGTCGTCAAAGGCCTGCAGCAGCGGGTCGTAGCGTTCCGGGCGGGCATCGAGCTCGCCCAGGGCCTGGCAGCAGGCCTCCAGCGTGGAGCGCTGGTCCTCGCGCCGGGCCTGCCGGACGCGGTAGCGCGAGGGTGGCACGGCCTGCAGGGCCAGCCGGGGCAGGGCCTGCAGCTGGGGTTCGGCCAGCAACATCTTCAGGCTCTTGCGCCAGGTGGCGTCGATGAGCACCAGCCGTTCGACACGGGTTGGCGCCGCCGGTGGCGTGGGGCCCAGCTGCGTGGCCGGGTAGAGCAGGGCGGTGCCGCCGTCCGTGCCGATCCAGGCGGCCAGCCGATCCGGGTCGAAGGTCTCGCCCACCCAGCATTCGCAGCGGGCCAGGCTCAGCGTCAGCAGCCGTGCGCTGCCCTTGGGGTGCTGCACCTCCAGCGGGTGCTGCAGCACCAGCACCGGCACCGGGTTGTCGATGGGCCGCGTCCAGCCGCACAGGCAGGTGCGGGCCGGGCGTTCGCAACGGGGGCAGCGGGGGCGGCGTGGGGCGGGGGACTCCATGGCGGCATCTTGGCATGGCCGGCGGCACAATGCGGGCGCTGCTCTCTCGACCCTCTTCCGGCCATTTGCCACGCCACGCCGCCATGCCTGCCACGCCCGCGCCTTCCTCCTTTGCCGCTGCTTCGTTGAGCGTGTCCGACGCGCGGGAGCGGATGTTGGCCGCGGTGCGCGGGCATGCCCCGGCCGAGACCGAGTTGCAGCCGCTGATGGCCTGCCTGGGTCGCGTGCTGGCCGAGGACGTGCTGGCGCCGCAGGATGTGCCGCCGCACGACAACGCCGCGATGGACGGCTACGCCCTGGCGGGCGCCGCGCTGCAAGCCGGCCAGCCGACCCGGCTGCGGGTGGTCGGCCGGGCCCTGGCCGGGCACCCATACGACGGCCCGCTGGCGGCGGGCGACTGCGTGCGCATCATGACCGGCGCGGTGATGCCGGCCGGCACCGACACCGTGGTGCCGCAGGAGCTTTGCACGCGCGAGGGCGAGGACATCGTGATCGCGCCGGACACGCTGCG
>JAYSCA010000559.1:0-2441 GCA_041915165.1 Ideonella sp. | reverse complement strand
GCGCAGCCCATGCGGGCCGCGGCCAATGCGGCCTCGGTGCCGGCATGGCCACCGCCCACCACGATGACGTCAAATTCCTTGGGATACAGCACGAGCAGGCTCCTGCGAGAGGCGGGGCAAGAATCGGCTCCTGGCGCCCAGGCTCTGTTCCTGGGTCACCACGCCGCCCGCCGTGCCCCACAGCGGTCAGGCGAACCCTCCATTTTAGGCCCCCGCCCTGGTGCCGTCACGGGCCCGGCCAAGACCCTGCCCCGACCGCCGACACCTCGGTTTCACGTGAAACAATCGCCGCCATGGACTGCCGCCCGCACTGCGCCGCCTGCTGCATCGCCCCGTCGATCTCCAGCCCCCTCCCCGGTCTGCCCCAGGGCAAGCCGGCGGGGGTGCGCTGCCCGCAGCTGGATGCGGCGGAACGCTGCCGCCTGTTCGGCGATCCGCGCCGGCCGGCAGTCTGCGGCTCGCTGCAGCCCTCCACCGAGATGTGCGGCCAGAGCCGTCAGCAGGCCATGCTCTGGCTGACGGCGCTGGAACAGGCCACGGCGCCCTGACGCGGCGCCTGGCGCCGGGCCGCGCGCCGCTCCCACCAGCCCTCGAAGAAGTGGTGGGCGACCATGTTGCAGAGCGGTTCCACCAGCGTCATCGCCCCGGCGGTGGCCACGCTGCCGGTGAAGCCATACCCCAGGCCGAACGCAATGCCCACGTGCATGACACCGAAGCTGAGGGTTTTGGCCATGGTCTCTCTCCTGACGACTTTCTGTTGAGAACGGTTCTCATTGTGGGGCGCGACGCCGGGCCTCGGGATGACTTCGCTGCATCGCCGCGATAGCCAGCCCCAAGCCGAGCCGCCCACCTCGTTACACTGCGCCATGGCCGCTGCCCTGCCGTCCGCCCCCGCTGCCGCGCTGATCGCGCGCCTCACCGCCCAGTACCCGGCCGTGGCCGCCCTGCCCGCCGCCCTGCGGGAGGACGTGCTGGCCACCGAAGCCCAGGTGCTCACGGTGCCGGCCCAAACCCCCTTGTTCCAGGAAGGCACGCCCTGCCAGGGCTTTCCGATGGTGCTCCAGGGCGAAGTGCGGGTGGCCCGCGGGGCCCAGAATGGCCGCTCGCTGGAGCTCTACCGGGTCGGCCCCGGCGAGCTGTGCGTGGCCTCCACCTCCTGCCTGTTCGGCCACAGCCTGCTGATGGCCCACGGCAGCACCACCGAGGCGACGGAGCTGGTGGTGCTGACGCCCCGCGGCTTTGACCGCTGGGTGGCGGACGCCGGCTTTCGCCAGTTCGTCTTTGGCGTGTTCGCCGACCGGCTGGCGGACCTGATGGGGCTGGTCGAAGCCGTGGCCTTCCAACGCCTGGACCAGCGGCTGGCCGGCGCCCTGTTGGGCCATGGCCCGGTCATCGCCACCAGCCACCAGGCCCTGGCCGACGAGCTGGGCACGGTGCGCGAGATCGTCACCCGGCTGCTCAAGCGCTTTGAGCGGGCGGGCTGGCTGCGCCTGGGGCGTGAACGGATCGAGCTGAAGGATGCGGGTGCGCTGCGCGCGCTGGCCGGCGGCCTGTTGCCGGTCCCTGACCGGGCTGTGTGACCCTGGTCACAGACGCTCCCTTGGCACGCAGGCACCATGCATGCATCGGCCCGGCAAGCAGGGCCTGTCACCACACCAGGAGCATCCCATGAAAGCCAACGTCGGTGGTTTCGACCGCATCGCCCGCATCCTCGTCGGCCTCGTGCTGATCGCCCTCACCCTGACCGGCACCCTCGGTGTCTGGGGCTGGATCGGCATCGTGCCGCTGGCCACCGGGGCGCTGGGTTTCTGCCCGCTCTACACCGTGCTGGGCTTCTCCAGCTGCCCGCTGAAGAAGTGAGGGGCTGAACCTCAGCCCGTGACGGGGCGGTCCTCCACCAGGCGACCGTCCCGCAGCACCAGCACCCGCTGGGCGCTGGCGATGGTTTCGGGCCGGTGGGCCACGATGATGCGGGTCAGCTGCAGTTGCTGCACCGCTTGGTTCACCTTGCGCTCCCGGTCCACGTCCAGCGCGCTGGTGGCTTCGTCCAGCAGCAGGATGCGCGGGCGCTTGTACAGGGCCCGCGCCAGCAGAATGCGCTGGCGCTGGCCGCCCGACAGGCTGGTGCCCATGTCGCCCACCAGGGTGTCGTAACCCATGGGCATGGCCTGGATCTCGTCGTCCACCGCCGCCTGGCGGGCACAGTCTTCCACCCAGGCGCGGTCCGGGTCCGGCGCAAAGAAGGCGATGTTGTCGGCGATCGAGCCGGCGAACAGCGGCTCGTCCTGCATCACCGTGCCGATCAGGTTGCGCCAGCGGGCCCGGCCCAGCCGGCTGAGCGGCAGACCGTCGATCTGGATCTCCCCGGCCTGCGGGCGGTAGATGCCCAGCAGCAGCTTGAGCAGCGTGGTCTTGCCGCAGCCCGACGGGCCGGTGATGGC
>JAYSCA010000558.1:0-2448 GCA_041915165.1 Ideonella sp. | reverse complement strand
CGCTGCTGCTGGGCTTTGGCGTGCCGCCGGTGCTGCAGCTGGCCAAGGTGCCGCCGCTGCGGGTGCTGCGGCGTGAAATGGGCGGCATCCGAGCCACCTCGGCCGGGGTGCTGGGGGCGGCGGCCCTGGCCTTTGGCGCCTTGCTGGTGGTGGTGGCGCGCGACCTGACGCTGGGCTTCATCGCCGTGGGGGGCTTTGCGCTGGCGCTGGCGCTGTTCGCCGGGCTGTCCTGGGTGGCCGTGCGGCTGCTGGGGCGGCTGGTGCCGGGGGCCGGGGCGCCGGACTGGCTGGTCATCGCCACCCGCCAGGTGGCGGCGCGGCCGGGTTTCACGATGCTGCAGGTGTCGGCCCTGTCGGTGGGCCTGATGGCGCTGGCGCTGCTGGTGCTGCTGCGCACCGACCTGATCGCCAGCTGGCGCCAGACCACACCGCCGGACGCGCCCAACCGCTTCGTGATCAACATCCAGCCCGACCAGGCGGCCGACTTCCGGGCCATGTTGGACCGCGCCGGCGTGACCGGCTACGACTGGTACCCGATGATCCGGGGCCGGCTGCTGACCATCAACGGCGCCGAGGTGGGGCCGCGCTACGCGGCCAACGACGAGGCCCGCCGCCTGGTGGAGCGCGAGTTCAACCTGAGCCACGCGGGCACCCTGCCAGCCCACAACCTGCTGGCGGCCGGCCGCTGGCAGACGGGTGACCAGAACGGCCTGAGCGTGGAGGCGGGCCTGGCCGAGAAGCTGGGCCTGAAGCTGGGCGACCGGATGCGCTTTGACATCAGCGGCCAGACCGTCGAGGGGCGGGTGACCAGCCTGCGCAAGGTGGACTGGGGCTCGATGCGGGCCAACTTCTTCGTGATGTTCCCGCAGGCCGAGATGCCGGCGCTGCCGGCCACCTACATCGCCGCCTTCCGGGCGCCGGCGCAGCCGGGTTTCGACAATGCGATGACGCAGCGCTTTCCGAACATCACGGCGGTGGATGTGTCCGCCGCGCTGGCCCAGGTGCAGCAGGTGGTGGACGAGGTGATCCGCGCGGTGGAATACCTGTTCGCCTTCAGCGTGGCCGCCGGACTGGCGGTGCTGTTCGCGGCGCTGGGGGCAACGCGCGAGGCGCGTGCGCATGAGTTCGCGGTGATGCGCGCCTGTGGCGCCAGTGGCCGCCTGCTGCGGCGGGTGCAGGGGGCGGAGCTGCTGGGCCTGGGGGCGCTGGCCGGGGGCCTGGCCACGCTGGGCGCGGTGGCCGTCGGCTGGGCGCTGGCGCGCTTCGTGTTCGACTTCGCCTGGGCGCCGTCGCCGGTCGTGCCGCTGGTCGGCATGGCCGCGGGCGCGGCGCTGGCGCTGGCCGCCGGCTGGTGGGGCCTGCGCGAGGTGCTGCGCCGGCCGGTCATGGAGACGCTGCGCCGGGCCGCGGAGTGAGGCGGGGCCCGGTGCGGGCCCCGGGGATCAGACCAGGCTGTCTTCGATCAGGCCCATGTCGGCCGAGCTCATCAGGGCCTGGATGTCCATCAGGATCAGCATGCGGTCACCGACGTTGGCGATGCCGGTGATGAAGGACATGTCGACCTGGGCGTTCATGGCCGGGGCGGGCTTGATGGTGTCGCCGCCCAGCTCCAGCACGTCGGAGACGGAGTCCACCACCGCGCCGACCACGCGGCCCTTGATGTTCAGCACGATCACCACGGTGAAGGCGTTGAACTCGGCGGTCTCACAGCCCAGCTTCACCCGCAGGTCGATGATCGGCACGATCACGCCGCGCAGGTTGACCACGCCCTTCAGGAAGTCGGGCGAGTTGGCGATGCGGGTGGGCGCTTCGTAGGAGCGGATTTCCTGCACGCGCAGGATGTCGATGCCGTATTCCTCACCGCCCAGGCGGAAGGTCAGGTATTCGCCGTGGCCGGCCGTGGTCGTGCCGGCACTGGCGGCGGCGCGGGCCTGGGCACCCTGCAGGGTGCGGGCGGTTTCCTGACGGGCGGCTTGGGCGACGTCGGTGATCATGTCCATGGTGGCTGTCCTTGGCTTCGTGCCGGTGGGAGCGCGGGCTACGCGCTTGGTCGGTTTATCGGTCGGCGGGGGCGGGAATGTAGGGAATTTCTCTCAGGTCAAACCCTGTTCCAGGCGGAAGGTGGCGACCACCCCCGACAGCTGGTGGGCCTGCTGCTTGAGGCTGTCGGCCGCCGCGGCGGACTGTTCCACCAGGGCCGCGTTCTGCTGCGTCATCTGGTCGAGTTCGTTGACCGCCGAGCCCAGCTCGCCGATGCCGGTGCTCTGCAGCCGGGTGGAGTCGCTGATCTCGTCGATGATGCGGCTGACGTGCTGCACCGAGGTCACGATCTCGGTCATGGTCTGGCCAGCGTCACGGGCCTGGCGGGTGCCGTTCTCGATCCGGTCCACCGAGCTGCCGATCAGGCTCTTGATCTCGCGCGCGGCCTCGGCGCTGCGCTGCGCCAGG
>JAYSCA010000557.1:0-2448 GCA_041915165.1 Ideonella sp. | reverse complement strand
GAGTTCGGCCGCTATGTGAACGACCTGGAATACAAGGCCCGCCAGACCGTGGGCGCGGAAGACGCCAAGGCGCTGCTGCTGGAATGGCTGGGCGACATCGGCTACGAGCAGCACCTCTACGACCACGAGGACAACGAGAAGGTCGCGCTGGCCCGTTGGACCAATGTGCTGGACTTCGTCGACTGGGTGGCCAAGCGCTGCGGCGGCCAGATCCTGCAGGAAGGCGGCACCTTCGAGACCGAGAAGAAGAGCGTGCTGGAGGTGGCCCAGAGCATCAGCGTGATCCTTAGCCTGGCCGAGCGTGACGAGAACCAGGACCAGGTGGTGCTGACCACGCTGCACGCCAGCAAGGGCCTGGAGTGGCCGCACGTCATCCTGGCCGGGGTCAACGAGGGCCTCTTGCCCTTCAAGGCCGACGAGGAGGAGATGACGCCCGAGCGGCTGCAGGAGGAGCGCCGCCTGATGTACGTGGGCATCACCCGGGCCCAGCGCTCGCTGGTGGTCAGCACGCTGCGCCGGCGCAAGAAGGGCCGCGAGACCATCGCCGGCATCCCCAGCCGCTTCATCGCCGAGATGAAGCTGCACGAGGCGGCCGGCCGCGAGGACCCCAAGGACCGCTTGAAGCGCCTGCGCGCCGAGCTGGCCGCCAAGGCCGCCAGCGCGCCGCCCCCGGCGGCCTGAGCGGTGCTCAGCCCAGCTCGGCCTTCAGGTAGTGGGCGCCGGGCAGTGGGTTGAAGTAGTAGGGCGGGATCTCTTCGAAGCCCAGCGAGGTGTAGAGCTCGCGTGCAGCTTCCATGTCGTCCAGCGTGTCCAGCAGCATGGCCGAGTAACCGGCCTGCGTGGCCTGGTCCATCAGCGACTGGGCCAGCAACCGGCCCAGGCCGAAGCGGCGGAACGGGCGGCGCACGAACAGCCGCTTCATCTCGCAGGCGTTGGCGTAGTCCACGTCGCTGCGTGGGCGGAAGGCGCCGCAGCCGGCCAGTTCGCCGTCCACGTAGGCCAGCAGCAGCAGCCCGTGGGGCGCGGCGTAATGGCCCGGTAGGCTGGCCAGCTCGGCCTCGAAACCCTGGAAGCCCAGGTCCACGCCCAGGGTCTGGGCGTATTCGGTGAAGAGGGTCCGGGTGTGGGCCAGGGCGGCCTCGTCCTCGGGCGATTTCAGCTGTATCTCGGGGGTGTCCATCGCCGTGGGGCGAAGTCGCGGGACCGTCAGTCTAGCGGCTGTCGGCCGATCGCGGGTTCAGCCCCCCAGCCGGGCCACCCACACCGCGCCCGCTGCGCACAGCCCCAGCAGCAGCAGCGCCGCCAGGCGCGTCAGCGCACTGTCGCGGCTGGGCGGGGTGTCGGCCGGCAGGGCCTGGTCGCCGGTCAGCATGGACCGCACCAGGGGGTGTTTCTTGACCAGGCCATGGAACCCGATGGCCGCCACATGCAGGCCCACCAGCACCAGCAGCAGGGTCTGGCCCGGGCCCTTGTGCCAGCGGGTGCCCCAGCTGGCCCAGTCTTCCGGCACCAGCGCGTTGAGCGGGCCGACGGTGGCGATCTCGTCGTCGGCCACCAGGCCGGTGGCCACCTGCAGGGCCAGCACCGCCAGCAGGGCCAGCACCGACAGCGCGCCCAGCGGGTTGTGGCCGGCCGGCGCGGGCTGCTGGCCGCGCAGATAGCGCCAGACGGTGACCGGCCCGCGCACGAAGCGGGCAAAGCGCGACCAGCGGCCGCCCACCAGACCCCAGACCAGCCGGAAGGCGATCAAGGCTCCGGCGGCCAGGCCCAGGCGTACATGCCAGTCCATCGCGTTGCCGCCCACCTTGCCGCTCACGAACAGCGCCACCACCACGCCCAGCAGGGCCCAGTGGAACAAGCGGGTGGGCAGGTCCCAGACGCGGACCATGGTGGTGTCGAAGTGGGGGGCGGGCATGGGTGATCTCCTGGCGCGGTGTGGGCTCAGAAGCCGAACCATACCGTGTGTGGCCCACCCCCGGGGTGCGCTTGGACACCTTGGCGCGTCAAGGCTTGCCTACACTTGGGCCTCGCCCTGGCCTGGCCGGGGCGCGAACCCGGACGTTCCACGGGTCTGCCATGGCCCAACCACCTGGAGGAAATGCATGAAACAAGCCGTTGCCGTTGCCGCCGCCACCCTGGCCCTGTTCGCGGCCTTCCCCGCAGCCGCCCAGTTCGCCAAGCCGGCCGATGCGGTCAAGTACCGCGAGTCGGCCTTCAAGCTGATGGCCACCCACTTCGGCCGCATCAACGCCATGGCCCAGGGCAAGGTGCCGTTTGACGCCAAGGCGGCCCAGGCCAATGCCGAGGTGCTGAGCGTGATCGCCAAGCTGCCCTGGGACGCCTTCCCGGCCGGCTCCAACGTGGGCAACACCGAGGCCAAGCCGGAAGTCTGGAGCCAGCCCGACAAGTTCAAGACCGGTGCCCAGCAGCTGATGGACAACGTGGCCA
>JAYSCA010000556.1:0-2456 GCA_041915165.1 Ideonella sp. | reverse complement strand
TCCGGAACGCCATGAAACTTCTGTTCGACCTGTTGCCCATCGTCCTGTTCTTTGCCACCTTCCGTTATGCGGAGGGGCACCAGGACTGGGCCGGTGCCTTTGCCACGCAGCATTTCGGGGGGCTGGTTTCCGGCGGCGTGGTGGCCCCCAAGGAAGCGCCGGTGCTGCTGGCCACCCTCGTCGTCATCGTCGCCACGCTGGCCCAGGTGGTCTACTTGAAGGCCCGCGGCCGCAAGGTGGACCTGATGCTGTGGTTCAGCCTGGCGCTGGTGGTCGGCCTGGGCGGTCTGACCATCTGGTTCCACAACGAGACCTTCATCAAGTGGAAGCCCAGCGGCCTGTACTGGGCCTTCGGCATCGCCCTGTGGGCCAGCCAGGCGCTGTTCGGCAAGAACCTGCTGCGCAGCACGCTGGGCCAGGAGCTGCCGCTGCCTGATGCCCTCTGGCGCCGCCTGAACTTCGCCTGGATCGCCTTCTTTGCGCTGATGGGCCTGCTCAACCTCTGGGTGGCCTACAGCTTCACGACCGAAACCTGGGTGGACTTCAAGCTGTTCGGCGCCACCGGCCTGATGCTGCTGTTCATGCTGGCCCAGGGGGTCTACATCAGCCGCCATCTGCCGGAAGCCGCTCCGGAAGACGGCGCCACTGCCGATTCGCACCAAAGCACCCCATGAACCCGCCCACCGCCGCCCGCATCGAAGCTGCCCTGCACGCCGCGCTGGCGCCACAGGCCCTGGAAGTGCATGACGACAGCGCCGCCCATGCCGGCCACGCCGGTGCCGGCGAAGGCAGCCATTTCAGCGTGCGCATCGTCAGCGAGCGATTCGTGGGGGTGGGCCGCGTGGCCCGTCACCGCCTTGTGTATGATGCCCTGCGCGACCTGATGACCCAGGGAATCCACGCGCTGGCGCTGGACACCCGCGCACCGGGCGAACACTGAGCCCCGGGCGCTTCAGGCATCGGACGGCCTTCACGTGGGTTTCACGTCGACCTGCCGTACCGCTTCGCGCCCTCCTCTCTGCTGTCATTCCTTTTCCTGAAGACAAGAGTCCCCCGAAAGGCGACATCCACCATGAAGCTGAAGTCCACTGTCCTGCTGGCGGCCACGGCCGTGATCCTGCCGCTGGCGGCCCAGGCCCAGAACATCGCCATCGTCAATGGCAAGGCGGTCCCCAAGGCCCGCGTGACGACCCTGCTGCAGCAGGCCAACCGCAACGGCCAGCCGGTCAGCCCGGAAATGGAAGCCCGCGCCCGCGACGAAGTGGTGCTGCGCGAGATCTTCGCCCAGGCCGCCGAGAAGCAAGGCATCGCCGCCACCGCCGACTACAAGGCCCAGCTGGAACTGCTGCGCCAGACCGTGCTGATCCGCGAGCTCTTCACCGAGTTCCAGAAGAAGCACCAGCCCACCGATGAAGAGGCCCGTGCCGAGTACGAGAAGATCAAGGTGGCCTCGTCCGGCACCGAGTACCACGCTCGCCACATCCTGGTGGAAACCGAAGACGAAGCCAAGAAGCTGATCGAACAGCTGAAGGCCGGCGCCAGCTTCGAAGAACTGGCCAAGAAGAACTCCAAGGACCCCGGCTCGGCCGAGAACGGCGGAGACCTGGACTTCGCCAAGCCCGAGACCTATGTGCCGGAATTCGGCCAGGCCCTGGCGACGCTGAAGAAGGGTGAATACACCCAGACCCCGGTGAAGACCCAGTTCGGCTACCACATCATCAAGCTGGAAGACACCCGCGAAGCCAAGTTCCCGGCCTTCGAGGAAGTGAAGCCCCAGATCCTGCAACGCCTGACCCAGGCCAAGCTGCAGAAGTACCAGGAAGACCTGAAGAACGCGGCCAAGACCGACTACAAGTTCTCGGCCGGCGAATAAGCCCTTCCGGCACGTTCCCCGCACAAGGCACCTTCGGGTGCCTTGTTTTTTGTCCAGACCGGCCGCGCCCCAGCGCAGCGGTTAGCATCCCGTCTCCCTCCATCCTCTGCCCCTGCCATGGCCGCCGCCAACCTGCTTGCGCTGATCGACGACATCACCACCGTGCTCGACGACATCTCGGTGTTGACCAAGGTGGCGGCCAAGAAGACCGCCGGCGTGCTGGGCGACGACCTGGCCCTCAACGCCCAGCAGGTGACCGGGGTGGATGCCAGCCGCGAGCTGCCGGTGGTCTGGGCCGTGGCCAAGGGCTCGCTGGTGAACAAGGCCATCCTGGTGCCGGCGGCACTGGCCATCAGCGCCTGGGCGCCGTGGCTGATCACGCCGCTGCTGATGCTGGGCGGCGCCTACCTCTGCTTCGAGGGCTTCGAGAAAGTCTGGCACCGGCTGCGCCACGGCGCGGCGCCGGATGCCGAGCAGGCCGCCCTGGTCAGCGCGCTGGCCGATCCGGCGGTGGACCTGGTGGCGCTGGAGAAGGACAAGATCAAGGGCGCCATCCGCACCGACTTCATCCTGTCGGCCGAGA
>JAYSCA010000555.1:0-2460 GCA_041915165.1 Ideonella sp. | reverse complement strand
GGCATGACCGAGGGGGCGCAGCGCACCGCCGACATCGTCAACGCCTTGAAGCGCTTCTCGGTGATCGACCGGGCCGAGCGCAGCCCGGTGGACCTGGGCCGGGTGGTGGACCAGGCCATCCACTGGGTCAAGAAGGGGGCGGCGCCGGACTTCCACATCGACTGGACCCCGCCGGCCGAGCCGGTGCAGGTGATGGGCAGCGCCGGCCAGCTGCTGCAGGTGATGCTCAACCTGATCCAGAACGCGGCCGATGCCTGCGCGGGTCGCCCGGGCGGCGTGCTGCGCATCACGCTGACGCCGCCGGCCACACCCGGGGCGCGGCTGCGCCTGTGCTTTGTCGACAACGGGCCCGGCATCGCGCCGGAGCATGTGGCCCGCGTGTTCGACCCCTTCTTCACCACCAAGCCGGTCGGCAAAGGCACCGGCCTGGGCCTGTCGATCAGCTACGGCCTGATCGACCAGCATGGCGGCCACCTCAGCGTGGCGCCGGCCGCCGGCGGCGGCGCCGAATTCACGGTGGAGCTGCCCAGCCTGGCCCCGCCGGCCACGCCCTGACGCAGCCCTCAGCCCGGCGGCTGGTCCGGCGCGGGGCCCTGGCACTCCGGCAGCGGCGCCAGCAAGGCCTGGCAGTGCGCGGCCAGCCGGCCGGCCAGGCGGCGCAGCCCGGAGGTGAGGTGCTGCCGGCTCACCACCACCAGGTTCAGCGGTGCCGGCTCGCTGTGGCCGGGCAGCACCCGCAACAGCCGGCCGGCGGCCAGGTCCTGCGCCACGTCCAGCGCGCTCTTGTAGGCGATGCCCAGCCCGTCCACCGCCCACTGCCGCACGACCTCGCCGTCGTCGGCCTGGTGCCGGCCGCGCACCTCCACCGTCTGCACCCCGGCGGCGCTTTCCAGCCGCCAGCGGCTGTAGAGCGAATCGCCCAGCACGAAGCGCAGACAGTTGTGGCGCCGCAGCTCGGCCGGGCTCTGGGGCAGGCCGTGCTCCGCCGCATAGGCCGGTGAAGCCACCAGCACCCGCGCGTTGCGCGGCGCCAGCGGCAGCGCGATGAAGCCGGAGTCGTCCGGTTCGCCATAGCGCACCGCCACGTCCACCGGCTGCTCCAGCAGGTGCGAGAGCCGGTCGCTCACCCGCAGCTCCAGCGAGACGCCGGGGTCGTCGGCCAGGCATTCGCGCAGCCAGCCCAGCAGGTGGTGCCGCCCCAGGTCGCTGGGCAGGGCCATGCGCAGGGGGCCATTGAAATGGCCGACCGGGTCGCCCTCCTCCTGCAGCACGCCCTCGCACAGGGCCAGGGCCTGCAGGGCCTCGCGGGCCGGGCCCAGCAGGCGTTCGCCCGCGTCGGACAGGCGCACATGCCGGGTCGAGCGCTCGAACAGCCGGCTGCCCAGCCCCTGTTCCAGCCGCTTGACCACCGCGCTGACGGCCGCGGGCGTCAGGTGCAGGCGACGCGCGGCCTCGGTGAAGCTGCCGGCTTCGGCCGCCGCCACGAACACCTGCAGGTCTTCCAGACGGGTGATCTTCAAAGGATTTCCGAAAAATATTCTGGAATCAGCATGTTTATCTTCACACGGAAGAGAGTCAAGATGGCGGCCATTTCCAAGAGGAGTTCTGCATGAGCACTGCCGTGAACCTGGCCGAGATCGCCCGTCGCCGCTACACCACCAAGGCCTTCGACCCGAGCCGCACCATCCCGGCCGAGACCCTGGAGCAACTGCGCACGCTGCTGCGCTTCGCGCCGTCCTCGGTCAATTCGCAGCCCTGGCATTTCGTGATCGCCGGCAGCGAACCCGGCAAGGCCCTGGTGGCCCAGGGCACGCAAGGCAACTTCGCCTACAACGCGCCCAAGGTGATGCGGGCCTCTCACGTGGTGGTGCTGTGCGCCCGCACCGACCTGGGTGAAGACCACCTGGCCGCCGTGCTGAACCAGGAAGATGCCGATGGCCGCTTCGCCACCCCCGAAGCCAAAGCCGGCCAGGCCAACAGCCGCGGCGGCTATGTGAAGCTGCACCGCGAGATCGGCGACACCGCCGTGTGGGCCCAGAAGCAGGTCTACCTGGCGCTGGGCGAGCTGCTGCTGGGCGCCGCCGCGCTGGGCCTGGACGCCTGCCCGATGGAAGGCTTCGACCCGGCGGCCGTCAACGCTGCCCTGGGCCTGAACAGCCGCGGTCTGAACGCGGTCGTGCTGGTGGCCCTGGGCTACCACGCCGACGAGGACTTCAACGCCAAGCTGCCCAAGTCCCGCCTGCCGGCGGCCTCGGTGATCAGCGAGATCTGAGCGCCCCGGCCCCGGCGGAGACCGGGTGGTAGAGTGGGTTTCTGCCAGGACCGCCAACGGCCACGTCTGGCGCCTCCTGCCCGCCCCGCAAGGGACTGTTCCCGTGCCGTGCCTTGTGGCGGCGAGTGCCCTGTGACCCTTCTTCTCCACATTCTTTGCGCGCCTGTCGCGGCCGCCCGATGATCCGC
>JAYSCA010000554.1:0-2461 GCA_041915165.1 Ideonella sp. | reverse complement strand
CGCTCGCTGGACCTGTGGCAGGCCATCGCCCGGCGGCTGCCGGCGCGCGCCGATGCGCCGCAGGGCCTGGTGCGCCGGCAAGACAGCCTGCTGCTGGCCCACCCCAGCGACCTGGGCGCCGCCCAGCGGGTGCTGGCCCGGCTGGAAGCCGCCCGCGCGCAGGACCCGCGCTGGCCCGCCGCCCAGCCGCTGGACGCCGAGGCCCTGCAGGCCCTGGAGCCCGCCCTGGCCCCGCGGCTGTGGGGCTGGCGCCTGCCCGGCGAAGGCCAGGTGCTGGGCCCGGCCCTGCTGGAGGCCCTGGCCGCCGACGCGCCCGGCGTGACCTGGCACTGGGGCCGGCGGGTGACCGCGCTGTGCCCACACCGGCTGACGCTGGACGACGGCCAGATTCTGGCGGTGGACCTGGCCATCGACACCCGTGGGCTGGGTGCACGGCCAGACGCGACGGAACAGGCTCATGCCGCGGGCCTCGAAGACCCCCGTTCCACCCTGCGTGGCGTGCGTGGCGAGGTCGTCTGGCTGCACGCGCCCGGTGTGCCCCTGCATCGGCCGCTGCGTCTGCTGCACCCGCGTCACCGCGTCTACCTGGTGCCCCGGCCGGGTGACCTGGTGCTGCTGGGTGCCAGTGAGCTGGACAGCGAGGACCGCTCGCCGGTCAGCCTGCGCAGCGCGGTGGAGCTGATGGCCGCGGCCCACAGCGTCATCCCCGAGCTGGCCGAGGCCCGCATCGTCCACCTGGAGGCCAATCTGCGCCCGGCCCTGCCGGACCACCGGCCCTGGGTGCAGACGGCACCGGGCTGGCTGGCGATCAACGGCCTGTTCCGCCACGGCTGGCTGCTGGCCCCGGCGCTGGTGGAGCAGGCCCTGACCGAACTCGGCCTGCCCACCCTCACGCCCGAGCAGGAGGCCGCCCATGCCTGAGACCACGCCCACCGTGTCCCTCAACGGCGAGCCGCGCCCCTGGCGGCCCGGCCTGAGCCTGGCCGCGCTGCTGGCCGCCGAGGGCCTGGCGCCCGAGGCCGTGGCCAGCGCCATCAACGCCACCTTCGTGCCCCGCGGCCAGCGCGCCGACACCCGGCTGCAGCCGGGCGATGCCGTCACGCTCTTTCAACCCATCGTCGGAGGCTGAACCCCATGCCCGTCGACACACTCGACTCCCTCTGGACCCTCTACGGCGTGCCGCTGCGCAGCCGCCTGCTGCTGGGCACCGCTGGCTACCCCTCGTCCGCGGTGCTGGCCCGCGCCCTGGCCGCCAGCGGCGCCCAGGTGCTCACCGTGGGCCTCAAGCGCACCCTGGCCGGGGGCGACAACGGCTTCATCGCCGGCCTGCGCGCCCACCTGCGCGAGCACGGCGGCCACCTGCTGCCCAACACCGCCGGCTGCCGCAGCGCGCGCGAGGCCATCGCCCTGGCCCAGATGGCGCGCGAGCTCTATGACACCGCCTGGATCAAGCTGGAGGTGGTGGGCGACGAACACACCCTGCAGCCCGACCCCTGGGAACTGGTGCAGGCGGCCGAGGCGCTGGCGCGTGAAGGCTTCCAGGTCTTCCCCTACTGCACCGACGACCTGGTGGCTTGCCAGCGCCTGCTGGACGTGGGCTGCCAGGTGCTGATGCCCTGGGCCGCGCCCATCGGCTCGGGCCAGGGCCTGCTCAACCCCTTCGCGCTGCGCACCCTGCGCGCGCGCCTGCCCGGCGTGCCGCTGATCGTCGACGCCGGCCTGGGTGCACCCTCGCACGCGGTGCAGGCCCTGGAGCTGGGCCTGGACGGCGTGCTGCTCAACTCCGCCGTGGCCCAGGCGGGCGACCCGGTGCGCATGGCCACGGCCTTCGGCGCCGCGGTGCGGGCCGGCCGCGCGGGCTTCGAGGCCGGCCTGATGGCGCCGCAGCCCATGGCCGTGGCCAGCACCCCGGTGGGTGGGCGGCCCTTCCTGATCGGTTGAGCACGCCATGACCCACGACTTCCCCGTCCGCCCGCGCATCGCCAGCGTGGCCGGCACCGACAGCGGCGGCGGCGCGGGCCTCTCGGCCGACCAGCGCGCCACCCAGGCCTTTGACGTGCACCTGTGCCCGGTGGTGGCCGCCGTCACCGCCCAGCACAGCCGCGCGGTACGCCATGTCGAGGCCCTGCCCCCCGCCCTGCTGCAGGCCCAGCTGGACGCCCTGGCCGAAGACCTGCCGCCCGCGGCCATCAAGACCGGCCTGCTGGGCAGCGCGGCCAACGCCCGTGTGCTGGCCCGCTGGATCGACACCCAGCGCCAGCAGCGGCCCGATCTGGCCCTGGTGGTGGACCCGGTGCTGCGCGCCTCCACCGGCGCGCCCTTCGCCGACGCATCGCTGTTGGCCGCCTACCGCGAGGAGCTGCTGCCGCGCGCCACCCTGGTGACCCCCAACCGGCGCGAGGCCGCGGCCCTGCTGGGCCAGGCCGCCGAGGCCGGGCCCGATGCCCTGCCCGCCCAGGCC
>JAYSCA010000553.1:0-2466 GCA_041915165.1 Ideonella sp. | reverse complement strand
ACGGCCAGTTGCTGGCCCAGCTGATCCAGGCCGACTGGGCGCGCATCGGCGTGCGCGCCCACATCAAGACCTACGAGTGGGGCGAGTACCTCAAGCGGGCCAACAACGGCGAGCACGATGTCTACATGAGCGGCTGGTCGGGCGACACCGCCGACCCCGACGATTTCCTCAGCCCCAACCTGTCCTGCGCGGCCAACCGCAGCGGCGTGAAGTTCTGCAACCGCGACTTCGACCGCCTGCTGGACCAGGCCCGCGCCACGCCGGACGCGGCCCGCCGCGCCGCGCTCTACGAGCAGGCCCAGCTGATCTTCCACCGCGAGCGGCCCTGGATCCCGATCGCCCACTCCACCGTCTACATCCCGGTGCGCCAGGGCGTGACGGGCTTCGTGATGTCGCCCGACGGCAGCGTCGACTTCAAGAACGTGGTGCGCCCATGAGACTGCGCCACATCGAGGTCTTCCACGCCATCATGCAGGCCGGCTCGGTCAGCGGCGCGGCGCAGCTGCTGCACATCTCGCAGCCGGCCGTCACCAAGGTGCTGCAGCACTGCGAGCTGCAGCTGGGCATGCCGCTGTTCGAGCGCACCCCCGGCAAGCTGCACCCCACGCCGGAGGCGCACCGCCTGTTCGCCGAGGTGGACCGGCTGCACCGCGACCTGCTGGGCGTGCGCCGCCTGGCCGCCAACCTGCGCACCGGCCAGGCCGAGCGGGTGCGCATCGGCATCACCCCCACGCTGGGCGTGGACCTGCTGCCGCAAGCCCTGGTGCGCTGGCGCAAGCTGGCGCCGCACACGCCGGTGGACCTGAGCACCAACCACACCACCGAGATCGTCAGCGCGCTGCTGAGCGGCGACATCGACCTGGGCCTGTCGCTGCAGAACCCGCACCACCCCGGCCTGCGGGCCGAGGCGCTGGCCAGCAGCACGATGATGGCGCTGTGCCCGGTCAGCAGCCCCGAGGCGCGCCAGGACGGCCCGCTGGCCATTGGCGACATCACCAGCGAGCTGATCGGCCTGGGGGACGACGACCCGATGGGCCACGCGGTGATGAACCTCGCCGGCGACGGCGAGGCCGCGCCGCAGCCACTGGTCACCGTCAAGACCTACCAGCTGGCGCGGGCGCTGGTCGAATCCGGCATGGGCCTGAGCCTGGTGGACCCGTTCACCGCCGCCTCGGCGCACCCGCAACGCATCCGCGTGCGGCGGCTCACGCCCGCCGTGCCGGTGCAGCTCTACCTGCTGACGCTGGCCAAGGCCCCGTTGGCCCTGCCAGCGCGCAAGCTGGCCCGGGTGCTGGGCGACATCGCCCAGGAGAGCCTGGCCCGGCTGCCCTGAACCATGACTGCCCCTCTGACCCTGCCCTGCGCGGACGTGCCCGGCCATCCGGACTTCCAGGCCCTGGCCAGCCTGCCCGACATCGCGATCGAGCTGCGCTACGCCACCGCCAACAACTTCTTCGGCGCCAACGTGTACGGCACGCTGGACCTGGCCTACCTGCGCCGCGAGGCCGCCCAGGCGCTGGACAACGCCGCCAGCTGGCTGGGCCGGCAGCGGCCGGGCTACCGCCTGCTGGTGCTGGACGCGCTGCGACCGCAGCAGGTCCAGGAGCGGCTCTACGCCAAGCTCAGCGGCACGCCGCTGGTGCGCTACCTGGCCAATCCGCAGATCGGCTCGATCCACTCCTTCGGCATGGCGGTGGACGTGACCCTGCTGGACCCGCAGGGCCGCGAAGTGGACATGGGCACCGGCTTCGATGCAATGGAGCCCGGCTCCCACCCCGAGTACGAGGTGGAGCACCTGGCCCAGGGCTGGCTGAGCGCCCAGCACCTGGTGGCGCGCGGCTGGCTGCGTGCGGCCATGCGCCAGGCCGGCTTTCACGGCATCAGCACCGAGTGGTGGCACTTCGACTTCGGCGACCGCGCCCAGGTGCGCGCCACCCTGCCCCGCGTGCTCTGAGCCCCGATCCCTACCCTTCTTGACGAGGCCCGCCATGACCGCCGCCAGCCGCCGCCTGTTTCTGCAGATCGCTTCCGCCAGTGGGGCCAGCCTGGGCGCGGGCGCCGCGGCCGCCGCCACGCCGGCCCGGCCGGTGCTCACCCCGCGCCGCCTGCGCCCCGGTGACACGGTCGGTCTGGTCAGCCCGGCCAACGCCACCTACGAGCAGGAACCGATCACGATCGCGATCGAATCGCTGCGGGCGCTGGGCTTCCAGGTCAAGGAGGGCCGTCACCTGCGGGCGCGGCGCGGCCAGTTCGGCGGCACCGACGCGCAGCGCGCCGAAGACCTCAACGCCATGTTCGGCGACGACAGCGTGGCCGGCATCTTCGCGCTGACCGGCGGCTCGGGCTGCACCCGCATCGTCGACCGGCTCGACTACGCCAACATTCGCCGCCACCCCAAGTTCTTCGGCGGCTTCTCGGACATCACCTGCCTGCTGAACGCCATCCAGCAGCAGACCGGGCTGGTGA
>JAYSCA010000552.1:0-2471 GCA_041915165.1 Ideonella sp. | reverse complement strand
TGCTGGCCTTCTCCAAGGACCTGCGGGTGGTGCTGCTGCGCCTGGCCTCGCGCCTGCAGACGCTGCGCTGGTTTGCCGCCAGCAAGCGCGACTGCCCGGTGGCCCTGGCCGAAGAGGCCAAGGCCGTTTTCGCGCCGCTGGCCAACCGCCTGGGCATCTGGCAGATCAAGTGGGAGCTGGAGGACCTGTCCTTCCGCTTCCTGCAGGGCGACGAATACCGCCGCATCGCCAAGCTGCTGGCGGAAAAGCGCGTCGAACGCGAAGCCAGCGTGGAGTCCGCCCGGCTGCAGATGGCCAGTGACCTGCAGGCCCATGGCATCCCGGCCGTGGTCTATGGCCGGCCCAAGCACATCTACAGCATCTGGAAGAAGATGCAGGGCAAGCACCTGCCGTTCGAGCGGGTGATGGACGTGCGTGCACTGCGGGTGGTGGTGGCCGACATCCCGGCCTGCTACGCCGCACTCAGCCGCGTGCATGAGCGCTACCGCGCGGTGGCGGCCGAGTACGACGACTACATCGCCAAGCCCAAGCCCAACGGCTACCGCTCCCTGCACACGGTGGTGCTGGACGATGACGGCCGGCCGCTGGAGGTGCAGATCCGCACCCAGGCCATGCACGAACATGCCGAGTACGGCGTGGCCGCGCACTGGGCCTACAAGGAGGCGGGCACCAAGGGCTATGGCGGCGTCAGCGCAGCCGGCGACTTCGAGCAGCGCGTGGCCGAGGCCCGCAAGGCCGTCTTGCGCCAGCTGCTGGCCTGGGAGCGCGATTTTTCCGGCCAGGGCGCGGGCCAGGTGCAGGGGCGCTTCGACGACCGCATCTATGTCTTCACGCCGCAGGCCGCGCTGGTGGAGCTGACGGCCGGCGCCACGCCGGTGGACTTCGCCTACGCGCTGCACACCGACCTGGGCCACCGCTGCCGTGGCGCCAAGGTGGATGGCACGATGGTGCCGCTGACCACGCCGCTGGCCAACGGCCAGACGGTGGAGATCACCGCGATCAAGGAGGGGGGCCCGTCGCTGGACTGGCTCAACCCCGAGGCCGGCTTCCTCAAGAGCCCGCGGGCGCGGGCCAAGGTGCGGGCCTGGTTCAACGCCCGGGCCCAGGCCGACACCATCGCCCGCGGCCGGGAGGCGGTGGAGAAGCTGCTGCAGCGCGAGGGCAAGACCGCGCTCAAGCTCAGCGAACTGGCCAGCCAGCTCGGCTTCAAGGAAGCGGACGACCTGTTCGAGCTGGTGGGCAAGGACGAGTACTCGCTGCGCAACATCGAGCAGCTGCTGCGCCCGCCGCCCGTGCCGTCCGAAGAGGACAACCCGCTGCTCAAGCGCGCCACGGGCCCGGCGCCGACCGCCCGCGGTGGCGTGCTGGTGGTGGGGGTGGACAGTCTGCTGACCAACCTGGCCCGCTGCTGCCGGCCGGCGCCACCCGACGCCATCGGCGGCTTCGTGACCCGGGGCAAGGGCGTGGCGGTGCACCGGCTGGATTGCTCCAACTTTCGCCACATGGCCGACCGCATGCCCGAGCGGGTGATTGCCGTGACCTGGGGCGCGGCCGCCAAGGCCGGTGAGGCCGCCTATCCGGTCGACGTGCAGATCGAAGCGGCGGACCGCACGGCGCTGCTGCGCGACATCTCCGAGGTCTTTGCCAAGGAGCGCATGCAGGTGGTGGGCGTGCACAGCCAGACGGTCAACGACATGCACGGCCGCACCGCGCGCATGACCTTCACCATCGAGGTGGCCGATGCCTCCCGCCTGCAGCAGGTGCTGGCGCAGGTGGGGCAGGTGGCCGGGGTGCGGCAGGTGCGTCGGCGCTGATCCCGTCAAAATTTTTCGCAGAGCGTTGTACAGAATCTGAAAAACGTTCTATACTGCGTGGCTCAGCAGGCGCGTAGCTCAGTTGGTTAGAGCACCACCTTGACATGGTGGGGGTCGTTGGTTCGAATCCAATCGCGCCTACCAGATCGCAAGCCCTCAGTTCCGGTGGAACTGAGGGCTTTTTGCTTTGGGCGGCGAGGAAAGCGGGCCTGAACCAGTGTGGCGCTTGGCTGAGAGATTCGCTCCAGCGAAGGGCAAGGCGTCACTGCGTGACCAACGCTATAGGCACTCTTTCGCGACGTTGCAGCCCACGAGCAACCAAAGATGCAGGCCGAGGCCAAAGAGAGGAATGAGCCCCAGCGCCGCGCCTGTGGAACGCGCGTTCGGGCTGATGTGAAAGCGCGTCGCCAAGACAAGGTGACACCATGCGTAGCTGGCTAGCGGGACACTGAACGTGGCGGCGAAGAACAAGGGTGCGCTCTGGACCCTGAGGGCAAAGAGCAAAACCGTGATGAGCGCGAGCACGGCAAGCCCAATTGCTACCGCAAGGTGAGCGTCTGGCCGAGCCACCTTGACGACAGTCAGTTGCTCAAGTCTGCGGGGGAGTCCAGCGGTGAGGCAGGAGCTCCTCGAGCCGGCTGTTGGGCAGAGTCGGCA
>JAYSCA010000551.1:0-2478 GCA_041915165.1 Ideonella sp. | reverse complement strand
GCGTGCTGCGCGATGCCGACGGCCGCGCCCAGCTGCAGGCCTTCTGGCTGGCCGGCGACACCGGCGGCGAGGCCTGGCTGCGCCAGCTGCTGGAGGCCGACACGCCCCTGCCCGGCCCGGCCCACCTGCTGCTGGCCCCGGGCGAGCTGGCCCGCGCCCTGGTGGGCGAGGCCGCCGCGCCGGCCAGCCCCCAGGTCTGCACCTGCTTCAATGTGCGGGAGGACGCCATCCGCCACACGCTGGGCAACTGCGCCGGTTCCCCCGAGGAGCGCCTGGCCGCGCTGACCGCCACCCTGCGCTGCGGCAGCAACTGCGGCTCCTGCATCCCCGCGCTGCGCGCTCTGGTGAAGGCCGTGCCGCTCGCGCCCCGGGCGGTGCCTGCGTGAGAATGGGCGCTCCCCCACCCAGCCCCCCCATCCCGCCATGAGCATCGCCCCGTACCTGCGTGAGATCGGCCGCGGCAAGGAAGGCGCCCGCGCCCTCAGCCGTGAACAGGCCTGCGACCTGATGAGCCAGCTGCTGGACGACCAGCTCAGCGACCTGGAGAAGGGCGGCTTCGCCCTGGCCATGCGCATCAAGGGCGAGACGGCCGAGGAACTGGCCGGCTTCATGGACGCGGTGCGGCCCCGCCTGCTGCCGCTGGCCGCCCCGTCCACCCCGGTGCTGCTGCCCAGTTACAACGGCGCGCGCAAGCTGCCCAACCTGACGCCGCTGCTGGCCCTGCTGCTGGCGCGCGACGGCGTGCCGGTGCTGGTGCACGGGCCGCTGACCGACCCGGGCCGCGTCACCAGCGCCCAGGTCTTCGAGGCCCTGGGCCTGCCGCCCGCGCTCAGCCCCGAGGCCGCCCAGGCGCAATGGGCGGCCGGCCAGCCGGTCTTCATGCCGCTGGCGGTGCTGCACCCGGCGCTGGACCGGCTGCTGGCCCTGCGCCGCGTGCTGGGCCTGCGCAACCCCGGCCACACCCTGGCCAAGCTGCTGCCGGCCGTGCCCGGCGGCGTGCGGGTGGTCAACCACACCCATCCCGAGTACTCAGTCAGCCTGTCGCAGTTCCTGGAACTGACGAAGGCCGACGCGCTGCTGCTGCGCGGCACCGAGGGCGAGCCGGTGGCCGATGCCCGCCGCTGCCCGGCCCTGAAGGTCTTCGTCCAGGGCCAGCTCAGCGACGTGCTCTCGGTCGAGGCCCAGGGCGGCTCGCTGGCCGAGCTGCCCGACCTGCCCTCCCTGGACCCGGCGGAGACCGCCGCCGCCATCCGCGCCATGCTGGCCGGCCAGCGCCCGGTGCCGGCCCCCATCGACCGCCAGCGCCGCGTGCTGCTGGCCCTGCGCGACGCCGCCACCGCGGCGGCCGACACCGACTGACCCGCCCCCGGAGCCCTCCCATGGTCCCTGCCCCCCTCCACCCCGTCCACCTCGTCGGCGCCGGCCCGGGCGACCCCGAGCTGCTGACCCTCAAGGCCCTGCGCGTGCTGCGAGCCGCCACGGTCATCCTGGTGGACGACCTGGTGGGCGAGCAGGTGCTGGCCAGCGCGCTGGAAGGGCTGGACCCGGCGCCGCGCATCGTGCCGGTGGGCAAGCGCGGCGGCTGCGAATCCACGCCCCAGGCCTTCATCGAGAAGCTGCTGGTGCGCGAGGCCCAGGCCGGCGAGAAGGTGGTGCGGCTGAAGGGCGGCGACCCGCTGGTCTTTGGCCGCGCGGGCGAGGAGATCGCCGCACTGCGCGAGGCCGGCGTGCCGTTCGAGGTGGTCAACGGCATCACCGCCGGCCTGGCCGCCGTCAACGCGCTGGGCACCGGCTGGACCGACCGACGCCATGCCCAGGGCGTGATGCTGGTGACCGGCCACCCGCAGACCGGCGGCGCCGGGCCGGACTGGGACGCCATCGGCGCGGCCGCCGCCAGCGGCCTGACGCTGGTGATCTACATGGGCGTGACCCAGGCCCCGCGGCTGGTGGACCAGCTGCTGCCCCGGCTGGGCGCCGACTGGCCGGCCGCGGTGGTGCAGGCCGCCAGCACGCCGGGCCAGCGCCAGGTGCTGGCCACGCTGGGCACGCTGGTGGACGCCATCGCCCGCGAGCAGCTGGGCAGCCCCGCGGTGCTGGTGCTGGGCCGGGTGCTGGAAGCCGCGGCCCTGGCCGAGTGGGCGGCACAGGCCGAACAAGCTTCAGGGGACGCCCAGGCGTCCCGGGCCAGCGCCTGAAAAAGGCCTGAAAAACGCCCCGGCGGCGCCCCCGTCCATCCGCTCCGGCCGCGTTTCACGCCGCCTTCCGCGCGCCTCGTCGCAAGCCGCTGGTGACGGCCTCGCCGCGCGACGACAGTCTCTCCATCGTCCCAGGAAACGGGCCCCTGACAGCCCCCGGAGAGACACCATGCAACGCAGCTTCACCCCCTTCGCCGCCCGCAGCACCGCCCTGGGCCTGGCCGCCGCCCTGACCTTCGCCATCCTGCACAGCCTGGGCGGCATCGCCGACCGCCAGGTCGAC
>JAYSCA010000550.1:0-2491 GCA_041915165.1 Ideonella sp. | reverse complement strand
GCCGCTGCCCGAGTTGATGGCCCAGGCCGATCACCTGGTCATCGTGGTGCCCTACGGCCCGGCCAGCCACCACCTGGTGGGCCGCGAGCAGCTGGCCCTGATGAAGCCGACGGCGACGCTGACCAACATCGCCCGTGGGGGCGTGGTGGACGACGCCGCGCTGGCGGAGGCGCTGCGGACCGGCCAGCTGGCCGCCGCCGGGCTGGACGTGTTCGAGGGTGAACCACAGGTGCATCCGGCCCTGCTGACACTGCCCAACGTGGTGCTGACGCCGCACATCGCCAGCGCCAGCCTGGCGACCCGGCGGGCCATGGCCGATCTGGCTGCCGACAACCTGATCGCGGCGCTGACCGGCCAGCCGCCGCTGACGGCCCTCAACCCCGAGGTGCTGACCCGCGGCTGAGACAATCGCCGCCATGTCCTTGTCTCCCTTTGAACTCGGCACCCTGGTGCTGCTGGGTCTGTTGCTGCTGGCGGTGCTGGCCTTGTGGTTGCGTGCCGGTGAGACCGAGCCGTCGGGCGTGTTGGAGGCGCTGGAGCGGCTGGAGCGTGAGCTCCGCGCCGAGGTGCAGTCGAGCGCCCGCACCTTGCGCATGGAGCAGTCCCAGGCGCTGGCCCAGCTGCAGCAAGGGCTGGTGACCCAGGCGGGCGACGCGGCCCGCACCCTGGCCCAGGCCCGTGAGGCCCAGGACATGGCGCTGCGCCGCCTGGCCGACGCCCTGGGGCAGCAGCTCAAGGCCGTGACCGAGGCGATCGAGCGCCGGCTGCTGTCGCTGCAGGACGGCAACGAGAAGAAGCTTGAGCAGATGCGGGTCACCGTCGACGAGAAGCTGCATGCCACGCTGGAGCAGCGCCTGGGCGAGAGCTTCCGCCAGGTGGCCGAACGTCTGGAGCTGGTGCACAAGGGGCTGGGCGAGATGCAGGGCCTGGCCCGCGATGTCGGCTCACTCAACCGGGTGCTGACCAACGTGAAGTCTCGCGGGGTGTTTGGCGAACTGCAGCTGGCGGCCCTGCTGGAGCAGGTGATGACGCCCGAGCAGTACGCCGCCAACGTCGAGACCGTGCCGGGCAGCGGGGCCCGGGTCGAGTTTGCGATCCGCCTGCCGGGGCGCCGCGACGATGGCCTGCCGATGTGGCTGCCCATCGACGCCAAGTTCCCGCGCGAGGACTACGAGCGGCTGCTGCAGGCCCAGGACCAGGCCGACCCGGTGGCCGCCGAGGCCGCTGCCCGGGCCCTGGAAGGCCGACTGCGCGCCGAGGCCCGCAGCATCCGCGAGAAGTACGTGGCGCCGCCGCACACCACCGATTTCGCCATCCTGTTCCTGCCCACCGAAGGCCTGTATGCGGAAGCCCTGCGCCGGCCCGGGCTGGTGGAGGCGCTGCAGCGCGAGCATCGCATCACGCTGGCCGGCCCGACCACCTTGCTGGCCACGCTCAGCAGTCTGCAGATGGGCTTTCGCAGCCTGGCCCTGGAGCGGCGCAGCGCCGAGGTCTGGGACGTGCTGGGGGCGGTCAAGACCGAGTTCGCCAAGTTTGGCGAGGTGCTGGCCAAGACCAAGAAGAAACTGGAAGAGGCGAGCGCCACCATCGACAGCGCCGAAGTGCGCACCCGGGCGATGGCCCGCAAGCTCAAGGGCGTGGAGCAACTGCCCGACGCGCAGGCCCGTCAGCTGCTGGGCGGCGAGACCGACAGCGGGGAGGCCTGAGCCCGTCCCGGCTCAGAAGCGGATGGCGGGCGTGCCGGGGGCCGGCGCGTTCTGGTTTTCCAGCGCCGGGCCGGGGGCGGAGGCCGGCACCGCGCCCGGCGGCACCGGGTTGGCGGCGCCCACCAGCGGGGAGGGCAGTGGGCGGCGGTAGCCGGCCGGCAGCACCGAGGTCTTCGGGTAGCCCGCGGCGTCCAGATAGCTGTTCCACTCGTTGAGCGAGCCGGATTTGATCTGCTGGCTGCCCACCGTCAGCATCGGCAGGCTGCGGCCGCCGCTCAGCTGGACATAGGCCTCCAGATCGAGGCTGCTTTCCACCCGCTTCTCGCTGAACGGGATGCCGCGCTGCACCAGCAGCTCGCGGCCGATGTCACAGGGCGGGCAGCTCTTGGCCGCGTACAGCGTCACCGGAAAGCGGCTGACCGCCTGCCGCAGTGCCGGCGGCAGGGCCGCCAGTTCCGCACCGCCGTTGCCCACCGCGCCGTGGCTGGACATCACCTGAACCTGGGCCTGGTTCGAGGTCGGTGGCCGGTCGGTGTAGGTGACCTTGCCATCCGGTCCGATGACCTTGTACTGGGCCATCGCCAGCGGCGACAGGCCGATGCAGCACAGGGCGACGAGGCGGGCGGTGTTCGGTGTCATGGGCGGTCAAGCGATCAATACGGGGCGAAGGGACTATACGCTGCGGGCGGGCCAGGGCGGTCAGGCCATGCCTTGATGCCGCAGCAGCGCGTCGATGCTGGGTTCCCGGCCGCGGAAGGCCTTGAAGCTCTCGATGGCGGGACGGG
>JAYSCA010000549.1:0-2491 GCA_041915165.1 Ideonella sp. | reverse complement strand
GTCTACAACGCCCACGGCCTGGACATGGCCGCGCTGCAGCCCTGGCTGAAGGAACACGGTGGCGTGGCCGGCTTCCCCGGTGGCGAGCGCCTGGCCAATGAAGAGTTCTGGGACACCGACTGCGAGATCCTGATCCCGGCCGCGCTGGAAGGCCAGATCACGGCCGACCGCGCCCGCCGCCTGAAGGCCAAGCTGGTGCTGGAAGGCGCCAACGGCCCGACGCTGCCGGGGGCCGACGACATCCTGACCGAGCGCGGCATCCTGGTGGTGCCCGACGTGATCTGCAACGCCGGCGGCGTGACCGTGTCCTACTTCGAGTGGGTGCAGGACTTCAGCTCGTTCTTCTGGACCGAGGACGAGATCAACCTGCGGCTGGACAAGATCATGGTCGGCGCCTTGAAGCGCATCTGGGACGTGGCCGACCAGCACAAGATCACGCTGCGCACCGCCACCTTCGCGGTGGCCTGCGAGCGCATCCTCGAAGCCCGGCGCGAGCGCGGTCTCTACCCCTGACCGGCCCCGCCGACGCTCAGACCTGCACGACCAGGCCGGGCGTGCCGGCCTGCAGCGTGCCCACCACGCTGGCGGCCTCGAACCCGCCGGCGTGGAACACCGACAGCACCCGGTCGAGCTCGGCCGGGGCGCAACTCACCAGCAGGCCGCCGCTGGTCTGCGGGTCGGTCAGCAGCGTGCGCTGCCAGGGGGCCATCTCCGCGCCCCCCGCCACGCTCACCTGGGCGCCATAGCCGGTCCAGTTGCGGCCGGAAGCGCCGGTGGCGATGCCTTCCTGCGCCAGCGCGGCCACCCCGCCGATCAGCGGCACCTGCGCCCAGTCCACCGTGGCCTGCAGCTGCGAGCCGCGGCAGATCTCCAGCAGGTGGCCGGCCAGACCGAAGCCGGTGACATCGGTCATCGCATGCACACCGTCGAGTTGGGCCAGTTCGGTCCCCACCCGGTTGAGCAGCGTGGTGTAGTGCACCATCTGCGCGTAACCGGCGGCGTCGAGCTTGCCCTTCTTCAGCGCGGCCGAGAGCACGCCCACGCCCAGCGGCTTGCCCAGCACCAGCACATCACCCGCCTGGGCGTCGGCATTGCGACGCACCCGCTTCGGATGCACCAGACCCAGGGCCACCAGGCCATAGATGGGCTCCAGCACGTCGATGGAATGGCCGCCGGCGATCGGCACGCCGGCCTCGCGGCAGACGCTGGCGCCGCCTTCGAGGATCTGGCCGATCACGGCCAGCGGCAGCTTGTCCAGCGGCATGCCGACGATGGCCAGCGCCAGGATGGGTTGCCCCCCCATGGCATAGACGTCCGACAGCGCGTTGGTCGCGGCGATGCGACCGAAGTCGCGCGGGTCGTCGACAATCGGGGTGAAGAAATCGGTGGTGGCCACCAAGGCCTGCTCGTCGTTCAGGCGCCAGACAGCCGCGTCGTCGCTGGTCTCGATCCCGACCATCAGCTCGGGCGGGATCACCCCGGGCGCGGTGCGTGACAGGATGTCAGTCAGCACGCCGGGCGCAATCTTGCAGCCGCAGCCACCGCCGTGAGAGAAACGGGTGAGTTGAATGGGCGTGTCCATGCCAGGGGTCCTGTGTCGCCGTTGGGCGGCGAATCTGAATGCAGCATTGTGCCGCCGGGAGATCCGGCCATGACGATGCAGGGGCGCATGCCCTTTCCCCACGACCCGGTGGGTCTGGAGGATCTGGGGCAGTACGACACGTTGATCGATGCCCGCTCCCCGGCCGAATTCGCCGAGGACGCGATCCCCGGCGCGATCAACTGCCCGGTGCTGGACAACGAGGAGCGCCGCATCGTCGGCACGCTCTACAAGCAGGTCGGCGCCTTCGAGGCGCGGCGCGTGGGCGCGGCCATGGTCGCCGCCAACCTGGCCCGCCACCTGCGCGGCCCGCTGGCCGACAAACCCGCCGGCTGGCGGCCGCTGGTCTACTGCTGGCGCGGCGGCCTGCGCAGCGGCTCAATGGTGACCTGGCTGCGCATGGTGGGCTGGCCGGCCGTGCAGCTGCGCGGCGGCTACAAGACCTGGCGCACCCACGTGATCGAGCGCATCGACGCCCTGGCGCCGCAGCTGCCGCTGCGGGTGCTGTGCGGCCCCACGGGCAGCGCCAAGACCGCCATCCTGCAGGCCGCGGCCCGGGCCGGCGCCCAGGTGCTGGACCTGGAAGGCCTGGCCGCCCACAAGGGCTCGGTGCTGGGGGCGGTGCCGGGGGTTGAACAGCCCTCGCAAAAGGCCTTCGAGACCCGGCTGGCCCTGGCGCTGATGGGCTTCGACCTGCAACGGCCGGTGTTCGTCGAGGCCGAGAGCCGCAAGATCGGCCACATCGCCCTGCCCAACGCGCTGGTCGACCGGCTGCGCGAGAGCCCCTGCCTCACGGTGCAGGCGCCACCGGCGGCGCGGCTGGAGTACCTGCTGCGCGACTATGCCTACCTGGGCCAGGACGGCGCCCAGCTGGCCGAGACCCTGGGCCGG
>JAYSCA010000548.1:0-2513 GCA_041915165.1 Ideonella sp. | reverse complement strand
TGCCATGCGGTGCTGGTGGCCAAGATCGGCGCCTGCCCGCGCGATGAGCTGAAGGCCGCCGGCATCGAGCCGGTCGACCAGTACGCCCACGAGTTCATCGAGAAGGCCGCGCTGTCCTGGTTCACCGACTACCGCCAGCGCATCGCCAGCGGCCAGCTCGTCCACCAACCGCGCGGTGACGCGCAGATCCGGCAAGGTGCCTTCACCGGCACGGCCGAAGCGGCCGCCTGAGCCATTGCGCCAAGCGGTCGCCCTTTCCCCAGCCCCTAGCCAAGGAGTCCCATCATGGCCCTGAAGATCATCGCCTCCATGTGCACCGGCTGCTCCGCCTGCGAGCCCGAGTGCCCCAACGTCGCCATCCGTGAAAAGGGCGGCACCTTCGTGATCGACCCCAAGAAGTGCACCGAGTGCGAAGGCCAGTTCGACGCGCCGCAGTGCATCTCGGTCTGCCCGGTCGACGGCTGCATCAAGCCCGCCTGAATGGGGCACCCGGCATCGCGCCTGCGCGCGATGCCACCCGCCGGGCGGGTGCGCGGGCCGCTTGGGGCGGCCCGGCGCTGGCCCACGCAGTCCGCCTCCGACTGTCCTTTGAATGACGAGCTGAACATGATCCTGCCCAACGTCACTGTCACGCCTGCCGCGGCCAAGTTCATCCGCCGCATGGTGCGCTTCTCCGAACACCCCACCGGCGGCATGCGCCTGCTGGTGACGCCGGGCGGCTGCTCGGGCTACAGCGCCGAGTTCTCGGTGCTGGCGGCCCCGCAGGACGGCGATGCCGAGCTGCTGGTGGGCGACGTGCGTGTCTTCCTGCCGGCCGAGAGCCGCCTGGTGCTCGACGGCGTCACGATGGACTTCAGCGAGAGCCCGACCCACTCCGGCCTGAGCTTCTTCAACCCGGCGGCGGCGCCCTGCGCCTGCTCCAGCTCGGGTGACGCGGCCAAGCCGGCGCAGGCCACGGTCTCGCTCGACTCGCTCAAGCGCCACTGAGGCGCGGGCACCCGGACGCGAGAGGCCTGCCATGACCGTCGCCACCAGCACCTCCCTGGGCGTGGACTTCGACGACGCCGTGCTGGGCCTGGGGCTGCCGCCGTTGGCCGAGGCCGCGCTGCGCGAAGCCGGCGAACACCGTGGCGATGCGCCGCGGTCCATGGCAGCGCTGATGCGGGCCCAGGCCCTGGCGCCGGAGCATCCGGCCGTGCTGATCGCGTTCTACCGCCACCACTTCTACGGCCACCGGCTCGGTCCGGCCCGGGACGTGGCGCGGCGGGCGCTGGTCGCCGGGGCCCAGGCGCTGGGCCTGCCGGCCTGCTGGCGCGACGTGCCGCGCCAAGCCCTGGCAGGCGCACGCGACGAGCCGATCACCCGCTTCTACCTGTTCACCCTCAAGGGCTACGCCTACCTGAGCCTGCGCCTGGGTGACGAAATCGAAGCCCGCGATGCGCTGGCGCTGCTGCGTCACCTGGACCCGGACGACCGGGTGGGCGGGGCCCTGGTGGAGGCGGTGCGCCAACGCGCCCTGGTGGGCGAAGACGAGGACGCGCCCAGCGCGCCACCGGCCTTCGGCGCCGCGGCCTGGGCCCGGCTGGCGCCGCAGCGGCCACCGGGCGTTCACCCTGCGGCACCGGCCTGAGGGCGTTGACGTGAACACCACCGCCACGCCCCCCTCCGCCCGCGCCACGGTCCGTCCGCCGGCCGGCGACATCCCGACGCGGGACTGGCAGGGCCTGCCGGTGGACTGTGCGCGCTGTCCGCACCAGGACCTGCGGACCGAGGGCGGCTGCGAGCCCGGCCACAGCTGCATGCAGGACGCCTACGCGCGCCGCATCGACCGCTTCTTCCGCGCCCACCGCGACCTGGCCGGGCGGCACCTGGACCATCCGTACTTCGAGGTGCGGGCGATCGCCGCGCGCTACGTGGACATCTTCCAGCTGGGCCCGCTGCGCCAGGACCCGGACGAGACCGTGCGCCTGCAGGTGGCCCTGCGCGTGCCGCAACGCCTGCTCTCGCCGATGTGCGAGGACCCGCACCGCGAGGTTCGCATCCGCGTGGCCCAGCGCATTGACACGCCGGAGCTGAGCCGTCTGATCCACGACCCCGACTACGAGGTGCGCACCGTGGTGGCCCGCCGCCTGCCGGTGGCCCTGCTGCCGCTGCTGGCCGGGGACAACGATGAGCAGGTGCGCCGCGTGGTGGCCGAGCGGCTGGAGATGCCCGCGCTGTGGCGCCTGGCCCAGGACGTTTCCGACCGGGTGCGCCGCACGGTGGCCGAGCGCGCGCCGGTGCCGCTGCTCGCGGCCTTCCTGACCGACCCGGACTGGGCCGTGCGCTGGACCGTGGCCCACCGGGCCGACGCCCGCCAGCAGCGCGAGTGGCTGCAACGCCTGGCCGAAGACGCCGACCCCGAAGTGCGCGCCCAGGCGCAGGAACGCCTGGCCGAGCCAACCCCCTTGTCATTGCCTGCAGGAGAGCCCCATGGTGGACATCGCCCGTGACGACGACATCATCGAGATCGC
>JAYSCA010000547.1:0-2516 GCA_041915165.1 Ideonella sp. | reverse complement strand
TCGACGACCGGGTCGAATCGCTGCGCAGTGAGGAACTGCTGCCCACCGCGGGCTGGCAGCAGGTTCAGGGCCGCTGGCAGCTGCGCAGCCGGGAGGACGTGGACCAGGCGGTGGCGGCACAGCGCCAGGCCTGGCGCCGGGCCCATCCCGGGGCGAAGAGCGGCCTGGGGCCCTTCCCCTGGCAGACCACCGTGATGCTGCGTCGACAGGGCGCGGCCGTGCCGCAGACCGTGCGGGTGCATTTCGCCGATGGCCATGTCGAGCAGCTGACCTGGGATGGCGCCCAGCCCTGGCAGCGCTTTCGCTGGGTCCGGCCGGCGCGCGCCGTGTCGGTCGAGATCGACCCCGAGGGCCGCAACCGTCTGGACAACCGCCTGCTGGACAACAGCCGGCGGCTGGAGGCCGACGGCCAGGCCTCACGCCGCTGGGCGCATGAGATCGCCGTCCTGGCCCAAACCCTGTTTGCCCTGGTGACCACGCTGTGACTGTTTCGCTGACCCTTCATCTGCCCGGGGACCTGCCCCCCTTGCCCCGCACCGGCCTGCTGCGCCTGATGGCGCGCGCGATGGGCCACATGGCGCAGTGGCGCCTGCTGCTGGCCTGGTGGCTGGCGCTGGCCGTGCCCACGTTGCTGGTGGCGCTGCCGGTCTGGCAGGGCCTGGCCCGCCAGCTCGACCATTCGTTGCTGGGGCCGACCCTGGCCCAGGGGCTGGCCCTGCCGCTGCTGGCGGAGGCGCTGGCCGGCCTGTTCCCCACCCAGGCGGTCGTGGGGCTGGGTACGCTGGGCGTGGCCGGCCTGGCCTGGACCCTGCTCGTGTCACCCTGGCTGGTGGCGATGGCCGGGGCGGCGGCCCGGCGGCCCACCCCGCTGCCTTGGAACGAACTGCTGCGCACCGGGGTGGCCGACTGTGCGCGCATGGCGCGGCTGCTGGTCTGGAGCCTGTGCCTGCTGGGCCTGGCGCTGGCCCTGGGGGCGGCGCTGATGCATGGGGCCGAGCTGCAGGCCGGGCAGCAGGTGTTGGAAGCTGATGCGGTGTGGATGGCGCGCCTGGCCAAAGGCGTGACGGCGCTGCTGGTGTTGCTGGCCCAGGTCAGCATCGAGCTGGCCCGGGCCCGGCTGGTGCTGCAGCCGCGCCTGCGCTCGGTGGTGCTGGCCTGGTGGCATGCGCTGCCCCAGCTGTGGCGCGGGCGCGGGCTGTGGCTGTTCCTGGCCTTGTCGCTGGGGGCGGCGCTGGCGCTGGCCGGGCTGACCGGGTGGCGCCTGGCGGTGGCCACGCACGGGGGGCTCGGTCAAGCCGGGGCCGTGCTGCTGGGCCAGTGCGCTCTGTGGGTCCTGGTGTGGCTGCGCTGCGCGCGCCTGCAGGCCTTGGTGGACGAGGGGCGCCAGCCCGGCCGCTGAGCGCGGCGCGGGCGGGCGTCGGCTCTGTCAGAGCACGAAGGAGCGCACCAGTTCGTCGAGCTGGGCCGCCTGGTCCTGCAGGGCTTTCGCGGCGGCGGTGCTTTGCTCGACCATCGCCGCATTCTTCTGGGTGGAGTCGTCCATCTGCATGATGGCGACGTTCACCTGTTCGATGCCGGTGCTCTGCTCACGGCTGGAGCTGCTGATCTCGGACACCAGCGTGCTGACCTGCTGGATGCCGGTGACCACCTGCTGCATCGTGGCACCCGCGCTGGCCACCATCTTGGCGCCATCGTCCACCTGCGCCACCGAGGTATCGATCAGCGCCTTGATCTCCTTGGCCGCCTGGGCGCTGCGCTGCGCCAGGGTGCGCACCTCGCCGGCCACCACCGCGAAGCCGCGGCCCTGTTCGCCGGCGCGGGCGGCTTCCACCGCCGCGTTCAGCGCCAGGATGTTGGTCTGGAAGGCGATGCCGTCGATCACGCTGGTGATTTCGACGATCCGCTTGGACGAATCGGCGATGTTGTTCATGGTGCTGATGACCTGGCCCACCACCTGGCCGCCCTCGCTGGCCACGCCAGAGGCCTGGGCCGCCGACTGATTGGCCTGGCCGGCGCTGTCGGCGCTGAGCTTGATGGCCGAGGTCAGCTCTTCCATCGCGGAAGCAGTCTCCTCCAGTGAGCTGGCCTGCTGCTCGGTGCGGGCGGAAAGGTCCTGGCTGGCCTGAGCCACTTCACGCGCGGCCACCGTGATCTGCTGGGCGCCACCGCGCACCTGGGTCACGATGCGGTGCAGGCCTTCGACCATGCTCTGCAGCGCGTACATCAGCCGGCCGACCTCATCCTGTCCGTGCACCGTCACCTTGGCGGTCAGGTTGCCCGAAGCGACAGATTCCGCCAAGGCAATGGCCTGCTGGATCGGCCGGGTGATGGAGCGGGTGATGGCAAGGGCCACGCCCACGGCCAGCGCCACCGCCAGCAGCGCGGCCACGATCATTTGCAGGCGCATGCTGGCCATGCGTTCCTTGGCCTGGGCCACGTCCTCGTTCATGCGCTGCGACTGCAGCGCCACCATTTTGTCGATCAGGGCGTAATAGGCCACTTGCGGCGCCTGCAAC
>JAYSCA010000546.1:0-2517 GCA_041915165.1 Ideonella sp. | reverse complement strand
CATCGTGCGCCTCGGCCAGCGCCAGCAGGCCGGGAAGGTCGGCCACATCGCCGTCCATGCTGAACACCGCGTCACTCACGATCAGCTTGCGCTTGGCCTCGCTGGCGGCCAGCATCTGCGAGAGATGCTCCAGATCGGCATGCCGGTAGCGCTGCATGCGGGCCCGCGACAACAACGAGCCATCGATCAGACTGGCGTGGTTGAGCCGGTCAGCGAAGATCTCATCGCCCAGCCCCACCAGGGCCGGGATGACCCCGACGTTGGTGGCGAAGCCGGCGTAGAAGTACAGTGCCCGCGGCAACTGCACGAAGGCCGCCAACTCCTCTTCCAAGGCCGCATTGGCACTGGAATGGCCACTGACCATCGGCGACGCGCCAGAGCCCACGCCGTAGCGCTTCGCCCCGTCCTGCACCGCCTGCACCAGGGCCGGGTCCCCGGCCAGGCCCAGGTAGTCGTTGCTGCAGAAGGCCAGCATCGGCTCACCATCGACCCGCATCCGGGCCCCGCCCAGCGGCTCGACCACACGACGGTGGCGCAGCAGGTGCTGCACCTCCAGTTCATTCAAACGGGGAGAAAACTCGTCCAGCCAACTCATCGTTTCACTCCAGGCGTCGGCCGGACGGGTGGATCACACCCAGTCGGCCGGCAGATGCACGTCGGCGCAGGCGGGATCGGGTTGCGCCTGCCACGGAATGTCGGCCAGCAGCGGCGCCCCCAGATGGGCCTTGAGCCAGGCCAGATTCTCGTCCACGCAGGCCATCTCGGGGTCCACATGATTGGCCACCCAGCCGGCCAGGGTCAGGCCCTTGGCGCGGATGGCCTCAGCGGTCAGCATCGCGTGGTTCAGGCAGCCCAGACGCAGGCCCACCACCAGCACCACCGGCAGGCCCAGCGCCGCCGCCAGGTCGGACATCATGTCGTGCTCGTTGAGCGGCACGTACCAGCCGCCCGCCCCTTCCACCACCACCACGTCGGCCTGGGCCGCCAGCGTGTGGTAGCGCTCGACCAGCAAGGGCAGCTCGATGCGGCGCCCCGCACGGGCCGCCGCCAGGTGGGGCGAGAGCGGATCCGGCAGCGCGATCGGGTTGTCCAGCTCGGGCGGCACCTTCAGCGTGGAGGCGGCGCGCAGCGCCAGCGCATCCTCGCTGGCCCAGCCGCTCTCGTGCGGGATCAGGCCGGAGGCGATGGGCTTCATGCCGACCACCTTGGCATGGTGGCGCGCCAGCGCCGTCAGCAGCACACAGCTGCCCAGGGTCTTGCCGATGCCGGTGTCGATACCGGTGATGAAACAGCCTTTGAACATGGTTCCTTCAGACTCCATCGACCACGCCGTGGGTGCTGGTGGGACCACCGGTTTCCTCGGCCAGCGTGGTGTTGAGCGCGGCCAGGGCGGCGCGCGCCAGAAACTCGCCTTCCGATTCGCTGATGACCAGCGGCGGCATCGCATAGACGGTGTTGCCGATCGGACGCAGCAGCACGCCCTGGTCCAGCGCATGGCGGGCGAAGCGGCGGGCGAAATCCGGCAGGCTGGTCTCGACGTCCCAGGCGAAGATCATCCCCTGTCGGCGGGCGAAGCGCACCCGCGGGTGCTGGCTCAGGCCGGCGAACTGCTGCCACAACCGCCCGCCCGTCACCTCGCCGATCTTCACCGGGTCCAGCTGGGCCAGCAGCTCGGTGGCGGCCAGCGCGGCGCGGCAGGCCAGCGGGTTGCCGGTGTAGCTGTGCGAGTGCAGGAAGCCGCGGGTCACCTGGTCGTCGTAGAAGGCGGCATAGACCGTGTCGGTGGTCAGCACCGCCGACAGCGGCAGCGTGCCACCGGTCAGGCCCTTGGACAGGCAGATGAAATCGGGCCGGATGCCAGCCTGCTGGTGGGCGAACCAGCTGCCGGTGCGGCCAAAGCCCACCGCGATCTCGTCGGCCACCAGGTGCACCTCGTGCTGGTCGCACAGCGCGCGCACCCGCTGCAGGTAGCGCGGATGGTGCATGGCCATGCCGGTGGCGCATTGCACCAGCGGCTCCAGGATCAACGCGGCGGTCTCGTCGGCATGCTCGGCCAGCCAGTCGGCCAGCGCATCGGCCGCGCGGTTGGCCACATCCTCGGGCGTCTCGCCGGGCTGGGCCAGGCGCGCATCGGGGCTGGGCACGGTGGCCGCCAGGCGCACCAGCGGCGCATAGGATTCACGGAACAGCGCGATGTCGGTCACCGCCAGCGCGCCCACCGTCTCGCCGTGGTAGCCGCCGGCCAGGCCGATGAAGCGGTTCTTGCCCGGGCGGCCCTGGTTGCGCCAGAAGTGCGCGCTCATCTTCAGCGCGATCTCGGTGGCCGAGGCGCCGTCGCTGCCATAGAAGGCATGGCCCAGGCCGGTCAGGGCCGACAGGCGTTCCGACAGCTCCACCACCGGCGCGTGGGTGAAGCCCGCCAGCATCACATGGTCGACACGGTGGAGCTGGTCGATCAGGGCCTCGCGGATGGCCGGGTGGCCGTGGCCGAACAGGTTGACCCACCAGGAGCTGATG
>JAYSCA010000545.1:0-2519 GCA_041915165.1 Ideonella sp. | reverse complement strand
GTCCACCAAGAGTTACGGTGGACACGAGGCTCCTATGCCGCCGGCCGATGTTCAAGATGGCGCGACTGGACGCTCACGGTGAGCTGACGGATCGCTTCTTGGATCGCCCCATTGGGGCTTTCCGGGCGTGAGTAACCAGGGTTCGCCCCAGGGCAGCGCGCCGGCACTGGGTTCTGTTGGGCGATCCATTGCGCCAAGTGCGCCGCGGAGGCGCCGCGCAGTCCGCGTGGCAGCGCCCAACCCGCGCCGATGCGCTCGACGCCAGCGGCGTTTTCGAATTGGTCGTAGGCGCGGGGAATGAGGTACTGCGGGATACCCGCCGCCAAACCCTGCGCGCAGCTGCCAACGCCGCCATGGTGCACGAAGCCGTGTGCCTGTTGCAGGAGCGGCGGCAGCGGCTGCATGGGCAGTGCGAGCAGGGGCGGGCTTCGGCGTTCTGGGGTGTTCAAGCGGGCGTCCAGCAGGATGACCGGGCGTGCCGAAAGATCGGCCAGGTGCTCGGCCAAGGCGCCCGCATCGGCGCCGCCCAGCGTGCCGGCCGAGCCGCCGAAAACAATCCACGGCGCCGTCTCAAACGGTGGCGCCGAGCCCAGTGCAGGCGCTGCCTCCCACTCGAAGTTGGGAAAGCCGACCTGGTGGACGGGACGCTGCGGGTGTGCCTCTGCGGCCGGGCGGGCCCACCGCGACGGCAACGGACAGAAGGTGGCGTCGTAAAACGCCAGCCCGCCGTCGGGCGAGTGGATCCAGTCGCCAAACACGCTGCCCTTGATCGGCTGGGCACCCGCCTGGGCGATCAGGCGCTCAATGGCGCCGCGGGCCAGCGGTTCGAGCTTCCAGCGGTCGAGCGCTAGCCAGGCCCAGCGGCGCCAAGCCCGGGGCCACCAGCGGGGCACCTGCCAGGGCCCCACGAACATCGGGTCTTCCAAATGACGAAACGCGGCTGGCGACAGGTAGGCGTTCCACAGGCGGATAGGCCCCGTGTCGCGGGCCAGTCGGGCCCCGATGGCCAGTGGGGAGGCCAGTACCCGCAAGGGGGGAGCGGACGTGGATGACAAGCTCTGCAGGGCTGCCCAGGTGGGCAAGGCGGCCGGCAGGCAGAGGTGCCGCCAGAGCACGCCAAAGCCGTCCAAGGGGTGCCACAGCTTGGGGTGGGCCAGCGTGCGTTGGTGCTGCTGGGCATCGGCCACCGGCATGAAGTCCAGGCCGGCCCGCCGGGCGTCGGCGCGGTAGGGCTCCTGCGACAACAGCACCACCTCGTGCCCCTGCTCGACCAGGGCGCGCCCCACCGCCAGGAAGGGGTAGAGGTCGCCGGTGCTGCCCAGCGTGACCAAGGCGAATCTCATCGGCGTGGGCTGCCGAAGCGCTGCAGCCCTCGGTAGTCGGCCACCGCGGGCAGCGTCGCCGTGGCATCCGCGACGCTGCGTGGGCCGGCGATCAGGTCCAGCGTGTCGCAGGGGCCGGGATGGTCCGTGGCCTGCAGGTACAGGAAGTGACAGGCCATCTTGTCCCGCTTGAGGGCGCGGTAGCGTTCGGGGCTGAAACACTGGGCCCAACGCGGGTTCAGACAGCGTGGCGCCCCGGGCGTCGGGTTGGGGGCCTCACTCCCCTGGCCATCCAGGCAGACCGCGGTCGCGTCGGTCAGCGCGAAACAGCAGCCGTCGGCGGGCGCACTGATGTCCACCCAGCGCAGCACGTCGGAGCGGCGCAGCGCCGCCAGCTCCGCGCGGAAGGCAGTGGCCTGCGGCTGGTAGCTCAGCACCGGGATGCACTGGCCCAGCGTCAGCAGTGAGAGCCGAGGCCGCGCGTCGGCCGGCCGGGCCGCCCAGGCCGCCAGCGCGCGTGCCACGACACTGACGGCCAGCATGCAGCCGGAGCTGTGGCCCAGCACCACCACCTCGTCCACGGTGTCCCCTTGAGCGGCCAGGGCCGCCAGCCGGTCTGCATGCAGGTCGATGCGGGCCTCCAGTTCAGGCGTCTGGCCGCGGGCCTGGCGCAGGATGTAGCGCGCACTGCGCATCAGCCAATCCATTTGCACCCGGGACTGCAGCCAGCGAAAGCCCGCGCCCAGGGCCAGCGCGCCGCCCAGGGCACTCACGAGGGTCGTCGCCAGCCCCCACGGGGCGGGCAGCCGCGCCATGCCGAAGGCCAGCGCCCCCAAACCGAGCAGCCCCAGGCCGCCCAGCAGCAAGAGGCTGGCCGCCGGCAGGGCCAGGGCCAGAAAGGCCGGCCAGCTGGTCTGCAGGATGCGCCACAGTGAGCCATTGGCCACCATGCGGGCCGTGGTGCCCAGGGTCAGGCCCGCCAATCGCCAGCGGCTGCGCGGCCACTGCTGGCGCACCAGATCGTCCCAGCGCAGAAAGAGGTACTGGGTGTCGCAGGTGCGGCCATCCGCGCCTTGCCAGTGCAGCGACCAGGCGCTCACGTGCGGGCCGTCCCCCTTGGTGCGGGGGCCGACGCGCACGGCCTGATCCGGGCGTTGGGCCGCGGCCGCCACCGCCATGGCGTGGTACGGCGCCGGG
>JAYSCA010000544.1:0-2527 GCA_041915165.1 Ideonella sp. | reverse complement strand
GGTTCACATTCGGCAGGCTGTCCAGCCAGGGCTCGCCGCGGGCATGCAGATGCTGCAGCGCGCGCAGCATGCCGCGCGACAGCTGGGACACCTCCAGCACATGGGTCTGCCAGGAGCGCGGCAGCATGGTCTGCAGCAGCCCCGGCACCTGGGACTTGCCCATCAGCCGTCGGGCCACCGCGGCGTGCAGCAGCCGCGCCCGGTCACGGGCATACGGGTCGCGGTATTCGCTGGAACGGGCCCGCTGCAGGTCCTCGCCCGAGTGGCGGGCACGCCAGACCCAGGGGCTGCCGGCGGCCAGGCCGGCCGGGAACGGGTGACTCAGGTCCATGGTCGACTCCTTGGGGCACGGGGATGGGCCACGCTAGGTGGCCATCGCCCAGGCCGAACCTGGGTGCAACCCATGGATGCAGTGCACCAATGGCCCCAGGTGTGACAGGTTGCCGGTTTTCGAGGGGACCACCGTCCCCTGCCGGGGTGACGCCGGACCTGCCGGACCGACGCATCATGCAGCGCTGGTCCTCTCTGCTGGAGTCACGATGGACACCCTGACCGTCATCCCGGCCGACACGCTGTTCGGCGCCAATCCCCCCGACCTGAGCGGCTACGGCCGCCGGCTGCTGGCCGAGGGCGATTCCTGGTTCACGATCGGCGCGCTCAACCCGTTTCGCAGCAGCAACCTGCTGCTGAACCTGAAGGTCACGCAGTCGACCGTGGTCATCAACTGCGCCTACCCCGGCGACACCCTGGTGCAGATGGTGGACCACGTGCACGACCCGCACTTCGACCGCCTGCTGCGCTACCCCAACTTCGCCAGCCGCTGGGAGGGCATCCTGCTCTCGGCCGGGGGCAACGACCTGATCGCCGCCGCGCAGCAGCGCCCCCGCCACCGGGACGGCCACGCCGCCGCCTGGGACGAGCGCCTGCTGCTGACCCCCGCCGAGGCCGCGCAGGTCCACCCGGGCGTGACGGGCCCCGAGCGCTACCTGAGCGAGCCCGGCTGGCAGCGCCTGGCCGGCTACCTGGTGAGCAACCTGACCGAGCTGGTGCAGCGGCGCGACCAGGGCGTGAACCGGAGCGTGCCGCTGCTGCTGCACACCTACAGCGCGCCGGTGGTGCGCCCCTGTGGCGTGCTGACCGCCCCGCAAGGCTGGCTGTGGCCCGCCTTCGAGGCCTTCGGCATCCCGGTGGCCGACCGGCAGGCGGTCTCGGACCGGCTGTTCGAGCGCCTGCGCCGGCTGTGGCTGGACACCGCGCCCACCCTGCCCCAGGTGCAGGTGTTCGACAGCGCGGCGGTGCCGCTGACCCCGGCCCAGCCGGGCAGCACCCAGCCCTCGGGCGACTGGGTCAACGAGATCCACCTGACCCGCGCGGGCTACGCCAAGCTGGGCCGGGCCATGGGCCCCTGGATGGAGGCCCGGCTGTGACGCCGCGGGCCCGGCTGCGCCGTTCGGTCAGGTTTGCGGACAGGCGCGGAAGGCCGCCAGCCCCTCGGCCTCGGCCGTGTGGGCGGCGAGTGCCGGGTGGGCGAGCGCATCGAAGCGGCCCGGCAGCACCAGGTTGGCAAAGCTCCACGCCACCGCGGCCGTGATGCCGTCCTGCTGGATGTGGGGCGTGCCCATGGCCAGCGGGTGGGCCGTCATCTCGGCCTCCAGCAGCGCAAAGGCGCGCTGGGCCTGCTCGCTGACCCGGTCCAGCCAGGGGCCGTGCCGGTGCTCGGGCGGACGCAGCTGCATCTCGTAGACGATCTGCACCGTCTTCTCGCAGGCGGCCAGGGCCAGGCCCAGCACGCGCAGGCATTGACGCGCGGCGGCCGGCTCGCTGGGCATCAGCGGCCGCGCCAGCGGGGTGCCGACGATCAGCGGCAAATGGTCGAGGATCAGGCTGGAGTCCATCAGCACCGTGCCGTCGTCGGTCACCAGCGTGGGCGCCTTGACCAGCGGGTTGAGGGCCTCGAACTCGGCCTTCTGACGGAAGACCGAGATGGAATGGTGCTCGAACGGAATGCCCAGCAGCTGCAGCGACACCGCAACGCGGCGCACATAGGGCGAATCCAGCATGCCAATGAGTTGCATGGCGAGGGTCCAGTGCAAAGACGAGGGCCGACCAGTGTAGGGGCCGGCTCCGCCCCTGTCAGGCGCGGGGGCGTTCGTCCAGCACGTCGTCCAGCACCTCGATCCAGTGGCGCACCGGCCGCTCGCTGGCCGAGGCCAGGTGCTGGATGCAGCCGATGTTGGCCGACACCACCGTCTCGGCCTGCACCGGCGCCAGGGCCTTGAGCTTACGGTCGCGCAACGCGGTCGACAGCTCGGGCTGCAGCACCGAGTAGGTGCCGGCCGAGCCGCAGCACAGGTGGCTGTCGACCGGCGCGGTGCGCACATCGAAGCCCAGCGCCGCCAGGTGGGTCTCCACCCCGCCGCGCAGCTTCTGCCCGTGCTGCAGCGTGCAGGGCGGGTGGTAGGCCAGCGGCACCGGCGGCGCGTCGGCCGGCTCGTTGCGGCGCGCGCGGGCGCGGGCCAGCAGTGGC